>JAGCMR010000188.1 GCA_017646305.1 Spirochaetaceae bacterium | reverse complement strand
GCTAAAGGGAAGGGGGTTGTTCTTGGACTATCGTGACCAGCTGGCACAAAGCTACGGTGTAGAGGTAGTGGGTGAGGGGCAAGCTGATTCAGTATCACAAGATTTTTTGCCAGCGTGGACTCAGGTGATGGTGTACCAGCATTTTTCCATGAACAGGTTTATCATCGATTTAGCTGAAAAACTCCCTGAAGGAAAGATAAACAGCCAGCTTCCCTTGCAGGAACAACTGGCTGTGTCAGGTGCATTACACCGACAAGAAATTTTTGGTTGTTAAGACAATCGTCTGAGCCTGTTATGGGAGCTTGAATTAATAATACAGCTCACTTTCAAAACAGGTTCCTTCTGGGGTTATGCCAGAAACGTGGACTATTGCAGGATTAGAAAAATCTGCCAAAAGCTGGAGCTTATCTCCTTCCTTTGCCTCGTGGGCATAGTTGATGCGGAAATCCTTAATGTCTTTCTGCTGGAACTCTGGAGGCAGGCAGTCCATGATGTAGGCTCCGTAGCGGGCGTTGCTCATGTGGCCGTTGGCATCAATGTCGCTGAAATGGATGGTTCGCTCGTCCACCACCGTCATGTTTTCCTTGGCATTAATTTTTCCGCAGGGCAAACCGCAGAATTCTGTAGTGAAGGTTGGAGCTTCTCGCAGGGTAAAATCGGCTGGACGCATGATTCGTCGTTTTTCTAGGTTAACCAATACCCAAGTACTGCTGCCAGAAACAAGATGCTTGTCATTCATGTCAAAAATCTCGTAGCGACGGGTAAGCTGGAGTCCAGCGGGAGCTTCTTCCCAAGTCTTTATCCGGAAGGGCTGGTTTGTCTTGGGGTGATTGTGGATTCTCAGGCTAACTCGAGAAACAAGGATAGCAAAATTATTGTCCTTCAGCACATTGTAGGTCATGCCTCGCTGGTGATAATCTTCCACAGCTGAATCAGAGGTGGCCAGCAACAATTCTGCCAAGTTCAATCTTTGGAAACGGTCGCACTGACCAAAATAAGGTTGCATCTCACGATAAAATATGGTGTCTTCGTGCCATTGCTTAAAATGTAACATAGGCGGATTATAACAGGATTAGCCCACTTGTAAAAGGGATGTGCCGGAAAGTCTTCTTCTAAATTCTCCGTTTCAGTCTGTTCGAGGCTTCACTAGGATTATATAATTCAGTAAGATAACTTCAGGAGGCTGGAATGATTCGGAATGATCGTAGATTGAAGGGAGCTGCCCTGTTTTTGGTGGCGTTGGTGATGCTGTTTGTGTCTTGCGATTCAAATGGTGGCGGTGGCTCTGGAAGCGGTCCAGCCGTCCCTGAGTCTCCGCAGCCAGGAGCAGAGCGGACCGTTTCCAATTGGAGTCAATTTTCTGCCGCCGTGAATGACTCGTCTGTTTCTGTCATAAAGCTTGGTGCCAAGATTGTTTCTCCTCGTCCGACTTATGATAACGTCATGGTGATGGGGAGCGCCGGCAGGGATTTGGTGGTCAAGGGAAATGGATATGAATTGTGTTTGGATTATGCGGGCATCATGTTGGGCGGCAATCTGCGTCTTGAGAATATCTCCTTGAACTTTGGAAACTTGGTTCGCAATTGCATTGTTGCCAACGGATACACCTTGGAGCTGTCCGCAGTGAAGGATACGGGAACACTCACCTCCATTCACTTGTTCTGTGGTGGCATTACAGGATATACGGAATCTCAAGGACAAGCCTCGCTGCCTGCAGCTGGTTCCCATGGCAAGGTCGTGGTGCGGGGAAGCGGAAATCAGCTGGGCAACATCTATGCTGGCAGTCTTGACGATGCGTCCGATGTTACCACTGCCGCCAACAATGACTGTTCCCATCCATCCAGCATCATTGTGGAGCAGGGCGCTTCTTTCAGCAGCCTCGGTTCGATTTATGCCCATGGTGCCAGGGAGCTTCGTGGTGCAGGCAATGGAGACGGCCTTGCCCCAGATCCAGACAAATATACTTGTAGTGGTGGGGTGACGGTGATATTGGACTCCCGCCTTCCCTCTGGAAGTACAATAGATGGAAGGACTGGTGGCTCTGCCAACGCCACAATCAGATATACCGAAAATGGAGCAGGGTATTCATATTCACCTGTATTGAAGGAAATTGGAGGGCTGGAGTTGCAGAAAGGCTCTTCCCAGCCACAGGTGACTCTTGCCGCAGGCTCCTCCTTTGCTGCAAATGCCTCCCTCTCCCTGCCTACAGATGCAAGGCTTTACCTGACCTCGTTGGATCAATCCTTTGAGCTCGCCTCCCTTGAGGGTGGCGGTCTGCTGGTTTTGAAAGCCCTCCAGTCTGTGACTATAAAGGGAAGCGTCTCAGGGGAGACAAGGCTGGCCATTGATGATGTTAATTTTGAGGCCTCCAACAGCACGGGAACGCCTGTGATGGGACATGGCTACATTGTGGCCGCGCAATCCACGGATGCAAGCTTTGTCTTGCTGCCGCCGGCATCGGACGATGCCATGGTTATGGAAAGAAGCTCCAGTGGTACTTGGAGTGTTCCTGCCAACACTGCAGCTACAGTCACAAAGATAAGCGGATTCTCCTTGGCTGCACCAAAAAATGTTACAGCAGGGGCGCATGAGGTGAGCATCCCGGTAACAGTCAGCTATTCCAGCGGCTCATATCTTTCGGACATACCTGCTGCAATCACCGTGAATGGAAATCGTGCTGACCCGTCGCCTTATGATGAGAGCTTTGGGTATGAATACAGTGTCGTTGTAGGTGGAAGTTCCCTTGGAATGTATTTTACCACTACAGATGGAGTTGATGAGGTGCTTTATATCTATAATAGCAACGGAAGCAACGGAGCTCCGCTTTCTGGTACCTATAGGCTTGAGGTGACAATTCCTTCGGAAAACACTTCGGGGGGCCAGGAATTAAAGGCAGCGGTAGAGTTCACGGCCAGCTGAGGGGTTCCAGTCTGACGGCAGGTGGAGTGAGCCATCCTGATGTGGCGGGAAGCTTACTCCTCGCCGTGGATTGCTTGGTGGTTGCCTACATCGATGGGGATGACTTGTTTTTCCCTGATTTCAAAGTCAAGGGAAATCCTGTACTGCATATTGATTGACACGGAGAACAATCGGGAGAATTTTAGGGAAAGGGAATAGGAAATTCACGGAGATTTAAAGTATTGCTTGAAATCTCCGTGAATTCATTTTTGTATTCTGAACCAGGTCATTCTCCTTTTGAATATTATAAGAATTATGTAAATACATATCTTGAACGTGATATAGTTCAAATTGCAGCAGTTCATGATTTAATCCGATTTGAGAAATTCTTGCGATTGCTAGCGGGACGCACAGGGCAACTTGTCAATAACTCTGCATTAGTTACCGAGGTAGGGGTTTCAAGTCCAACAATCGGTTCATGGATTTCAATTTTGGAAGCCTCCCATATAATTTATACCTTGAACCCTTGGTATAAGAATCGTACTAGTCAGGTTGTAAAAACTCCTAAAATATATTTTTGTGATACAGGGCTGGTTTCATATTTATTGGGAATTGAAACTCCAGGTCAAATGCTCAGAGATCCTTTGCTGGGAAATATTTTTGAAAATCTGGTGGTTACTGAGGCATTAAAAACGAGGCTAAATCTAGGATTAGAACCAAATCTATTTTTTTATAGAAATTCAAATGGCCTGGAAATTGATTTGATATTGAAGGAAGAGGGTAAATTAAAGCTTTTTGAAATTAAAAGTGGAAAAGCCCTGAATGAAGAATTTCTCTGCAAGATACAGAGAAGATATTTTTAGTGATTCAAATGATGGAATTGTAATATACAGCGGAGAATGCTATGAATCATATAAAAAGTTTGGATTCTATAATTTTTCCCAAATATCAGAGCTTTTTAATACAAAAAAACAGTCGTTTAGATTAGATTTTTAGTTACGGAGATTTAAACTATCGATTTAAATCTCCGTAACTTTTAAACTTGCTGGGAAAACTTGTGGAAGCAGATTTATGAAAAGAAGTCCTGAGCAAAGCGGACGGTTTCCAATGCATCCTTGCCGTAGAAGTCGGCTCCAATCATGTCGGCATATTCCCGTGTCATAACAGCTCCACCAACGCAAACGGTACATCCAGGGGCTTTTTCTCGCAACAGCTTAATGGTGGCCTCCATGGAAGGAACGGTGGTGGTCATGAGGGCGGATAGTCCCACTAGCTTAATGTTATGCTCTTGCACTGTTTCCAACACTTTTTCTGGAGCCACATCTCGTCCCAGGTCAATGACGGTAAAGCTATAGTTTTCCATCAGCACCTTCACGATGTTTTTACCAATGTCGTGAATGTCTCCCTTTACGGTGGCCAGCACAACGGTTCCCTTAGATTCTCCCTTGGTACCAGTTTTAATCATGTGCTCCTTGAGTAGCTCAAAGGAAACCTTGGCAGCTTCTGCACTCATTAACAGCTGGGGCAAAAAGAGCTTCTTTGTTTCAAAGCCCTTACCCACAATGTCCAAAGCAGGAATCAGGTGCTGGTTGATGATATCCAGTGGCTCCAGACTTGTCAGCATTTCTGCAGTGTATTGGTG
>JAGCMR010000187.1 GCA_017646305.1 Spirochaetaceae bacterium | reverse complement strand
TGAATGCGGAGTTACGTTCCGTGTTCGCTGTAGTGGCAAATCTGGATACCTACGGCTTAATGAGGTCAAGTCTATCGCCGGAAGACTTTGAGGATCCGGTGGCTAGGGAATTATTCATTATCCTGGAAGAATGTTATAGGGAAGAATCAGTCCTACATGGTAGTGTACTGGCAAAATGCAGCAATGAGCAATTAAAAAGTCTAGTTGCCCGAGTTATTACCTCTGGGGAATATTCTGATAACTATCAGAAGGTTATCGAGGATAGTATTCGTCATATCAAGAGGAATAGCCTTGAGCGCAAACGTAGTCGCCTGCTGAATAAAATCCGCCAGTTAAGTACTTCCGCCACAACCTATGAGGAACAGAGACTTCTTGAAGAATTGATTTCAGAGAAAATGAGTATTGATTTTGAACTAGATAGTAAGGATGCACACTGATGGACGAACTGGATTCGGCTATTGAAAAACTGATTGAGTACAGTAAGGAAAAGCGTTCCATTTCATGGGATGAATTGAATGGAATGTTGCCTTCTGATATTTTGAACTCAGACAAAATGGAATCGGTTTTATCTGAGTTGGCAAAAAATAATATTCAGTTGGAAGATGATACTGATGAACTGGACAAGGTTGAAGAAGATGATGACTTTGTCCTTGATGCAGATGATGATGAGGAGACAGTCCAAGACGAAGATGCCCAGAAGGTAGCTGAGGAAGATAGCGGAAAGAAGCGTCTCATTTCTGGAGACAAAGATTCTGGTGGTGATGATCCTGTTCGCTTGTATTTGCGAGAAATTGGTAAGGAAAACCTTTTAACTGCAGAACAGGAGGTTGAGCTTTCCAAAAAGATGGAAGATGGAGAAAACATCATTAAAGATGTAATAAAAAAATCTGGAATCTTAATTCCTGAATTCTACAACATTGGTGTAAAGGCATTCTCTCGCATTGATATTCAGCCTGGTCGTAACAGGAAGGAAATCAATGAGGAAATGACAGAAAAACGTCGTCTCAAAACCTGCTACAGTGAGTATATTAAGCCTGTTTTTGCTGATATGAAGGCTTATATGCAGCTGAAAAAACAATTATATGAAACTGATCAAACAAACCAGATTTTCAACGATCCACAGTTAGTGGCCTTGAGAGAAAAAATTATGGTTTCTCTTCAGCGTGTTGAAATCCAGTCAGAGGAAATAGAGCGTTTTTCTTCACGGTTCCTGGATGCAACCCGTCGTATTAGTGAATATCGTAGTCGTCAGGATAAGAAAGCAAAGGAACTCCGTATTACAGACTTTAGTGATTTGAGAAGCTTAGGAAAGCGTATCGCCATGAAGTCTGAAAGGGCAAAGCTTGAGGCTGACCTCGGAATTTCAGCTGACGAAATTCGTGAAATTTATACACAGATTCAGAAAATCAGTCGCAAACTCAGGAAGCTTGAATATGAGTTTGAAAACGATGTTTCTGAAATTATTTCCATGTCAAAGGAAATCAACCGTGGACGCCGTATGATGAAGGAAGCTAAGAATCGCCTGATTAATGCAAACCTTCGTCTCGTTGTTTCTATTGCAAAGAAATATACCAACCGTGGCTTGCAGTTCTTTGATTTAGTGCAGGAAGGAAATATTGGTCTTATTAAGGCTGTAGAGAAATTCGAGTATCGTAAGGGTTATAAATTTTCTACCTATGCAACATGGTGGATTCGTCAAGCTATTACCAGAAGCATTTCTGATCAGGCTCGAACCATCCGTGTACCTGTTCACATGATTGAGCAGATTAACAAGGTGGTGCGAGAATCTCGCCAGTTAATGCAAAAGTTTGGTCGTGAGCCCACTGATGAGGAAATTGCCTTGCAGCTTGGCTGGCCTGTTTCCCGTGTAAAGCAGGTGAAAAATGTTGCTCGAGAGCCTATTTCCTTGGAAACACCTATCGGAGAGGAAGAGGATTCTTCATTGGGAGATTTTATCGAGGACAAGGATGTGGAAAATCCTGCATCCAAGACAGCCTATACCATGTTGCAGGATCATCTTCATACCATTTTGGCTACCTTGCCTCCTAGAGAGCAGGAGGTTCTCAAAATGCGTTTTGGACTTGACGATGGCTTCTCCCTTACACTGGAAGAGGTTGGTCTGTACTTTGACGTTACCAGAGAGCGTATTCGTCAGATTGAGGCTAAGGCATTGCGTCGTTTACGCCACCCACGTCGTTCAGGTGGTTTACGAGATTATATGGATTAATGAGCTGGTAATTGCACAGCCTAGTTACAATAGCTAGGTTGTGCTAATATGCTAGACATTCCATCGATAATAGGATATAAATTAAGTTTAGTATAGCTTTAGAAGAGGGGTTTTGTTCATGGATATGACCAATGTATTTGACAAACTTATCGCTTTGCAGGAAATTCTTGCTGAAAAATATGAGATTGAGTCAAAGATAGAGAATGCTCCTAAGGATTTGGGCCTGCAGGATGAGCTGTTGGTTCGAATGAAGGAAGAATATATCAATATAAACACTGCCTATGAAGAGGTAAAGGCTAAGATTTCCAAGCTTAAGTTTGATTTGGACGAAGCTGTTGCTGCTCGAGAACGGGGAGAACGGGGAATGGACAACATTACTACACACCGTGAGTATGAGGCACTAGACAAGGAAATTAAGGATGCTTCCGAAAAGGAAAGTCAACTGCGAAAGGAATTGCAGACAGAAGAACGTCATTTTGAAGATCTTTCTGCAAAGATGAGTCGCAAGGAACAAGATTTGGAAATGGGAAAGACAGAGCTCGAAGAAAAGAAATCTTCTTGGGCTCGAAATGTTGAAGCCTTCCAGGCTCAGCTAGAATCCCTTAAAAATCGGGAAGAAGAAATTGTTCCCGACTTGGATCCTGAAATTGTATTTAAGTTTGAGCGTATTATTAGAAGCAAGCAGAATCGAGGAATTGTTGCTGTAAAGGGCAATGTGTGTGATGGCTGTCACATGATTCTTCCTGCTCAGTTTGCTAATGAAGTTCATAAAGGTGAGGATATCGTATTTTGTCCCTATTGTAGTCGTATCTTATTCTATCAGGAGCAGGAAGAGGGTGATGAAGCCTTCTTCAACTTTGAGGATGCTGCTGGAAGCCTTGTTGATTTGGATGATGACGATTTTGACGAGGAAATGGACGAAGATGAAGATCAGGACGAAGTAAAGGAATTGGACGAGTACGAAGATTAATTTTTGATAATTGGGCAGAAAATATATGGTCGCTGTTTCTATAATTCATTGGGTTATAGAAAGAGAGGAAAGTCCGGGCTCCTTCGGAAAGGACGCCGGTTAACAACCGGGAGTAGCATTGGTGACGATGCTGCTACAGAGAGCGCAGCAGAAAACAAACCGCCTTGTTTACAAGGTAAGGGTGAAATGGTGGGGTAAGAGCCCACCGGGCAGACGGTAACGGATGTCGCATGGCAAGCCTCGTCTGGAGCAAGACCAAGCAGTGGCTGTAACTCCGATATGGAAGCAGATCCTTTGGGGTTGTTTCCACAGCTACGGGTAGGTTGCTGGAGATACAGGGAAATCTGTATCCTAGATAGATGACCATGCTTGATGGTGACTTTTAGTTGCCATCAAGTGACAGAACCCGGCTTATTATATTTTCTGTCTTTTTTTTGGGGAATTGGGTGGCACGTAAACAGAAGACTACAACTCAGCAAAATATTTATCGACGCAAGAGTAGGTTTTTGCGTCGCTTAGTTGTATGCATTATCGTTCTTGTTGTGTCGGCTCTCATTACCATACCAATTATTTCTTTTATAAATATAAGAAAAGAAGCTTCTGTCAGCATGAATCAAGTTTCTTCCCTGTGGCAGGAAGGAAACTATCAGGAAGTGTTTGACTTAACAAGAGATTTGTTGGCAGAGAAACCCTTTCATGCAATGGCATTGGCCTTTAATGGTTATTCTGGATTTTATCTAGCAGTCTCCGAAACTGATACAACAATGGCTCAGTCCTACTTGGATACTGCTATCAATGCATTGCGATTGGCAGCCCTAAACACCCGTGGAAATGCCCGTGCTCAGGTGCATTATATGTTGGGAAAGTCTTATTTCTACAAAAATACTCTTTCAGACTACCATTATTACAGTGATTTAGCTGTAAAATATCTTGCCTTAGCAAAGAATGAAAACTACAAGGCTGACGACATTCCAGAGCTACTGGGGTTAAGCTACGCCACTTTGGGAATGACAGAACAAAGTATTGCTGCATTTACTGAGGCTCTTTTGGTTCGGGAATCAGATATTTTGTTACTTTCTATTGCAGAGCAATATTATAAGAATAGTCAATTATCTGCCGCAAAGGCATATCTTCATCGAATTTCAACTTCTACTGGTGATGACACAGTGCGATTAAAAAGTAAATCCTTGTTAGGTCAAATTTATCTTGATGAAGAAAATTACGATGAAGCAGAAAAAGAATATCGTTCGATGTTGGAAATAAATCCAAACTATGCTGACGCAGTGTTTGGTATTGGTGTAATATATGAGAAGCGAGGTGAACTGGTGAAGGCACGTTCAGAGTGGAGAAAGGTACTCAAATTGGATGTAAATCATCAGGGTGCTTTGTTGCGACTTGCTGAATAAGTAACTAAGATAGGAGAAAAGATATGGCGTTTTTTGATAAGTTTTCCACAGATATTGGAATTGACTTGGGTACTTGTAATACTTTGATTTATGTACGTGGAAAGGGGATTGTTGTAAATGAACCCTCTGTTGTGGCTGTAGAGCGTGGTACAAACCGTGTTGTAGCCGTAGGTGCCGAGGCAAAGCGTATGCTTTGGAAAACTCCAGAGACTATCACTGCTATCCGTCCCTTGAAGGATGGTGTTATTGCAGATATGGCTAGCACAGAGAAGATGATTCGTTACTTTATCTCCAAGATTGTTCCCCGTCATCAAGTATTTAAATCTACTCGAATGAAGATTGGTATTCCTACCTGTATTACAGAAGTTGAAAAGCACGCTGTAGAAGAAGCTGCAGTTAAGGCTGGTGCTAAGGAAGTAGAATGTATCGCTGAATCTCTGGCCTCTGCAATCGGTGCCCAGATTCCTATTGACGAGCCAGAAGGACACATGGTTTGTGACATTGGTGGTGGAACAACAGAAGTATCTGTAATCTCCTTGGGTGGAATGGTTGTTACCAATGCGATTCGCCTTGGTGGAGATGAGTTTGACGAGTCCATCGTAAAGCATGTTCGTAGTGTACACAACTTGATTATTGGTCAGCAAACTGCAGAACGCCTTAAAATCGAAATTGGAAATGCCGCTGCCGACAAGAGCATTGAAAAGATGGAGATTAAGGGTACCGATGCCATTACCGGGCTTCCTCGTCGCCTTGAAATTGACTCTGTAGAGGTTCGTGAAGCTTTAAAGGATCCTGTAACTCAGATTGTAGAAGTTATTAAGCGAACCTTGGGACAGACTCCACCAGAGCTTTCTGCAGATATTATCGAAAACGGAATTGTAATGACTGGTGGTGGTTCATTGCTGAAGGGCTTGCCAAAGCTTATTTCCAAGGAAACTGGTGTACCTGTTTTGTTGGTAGACAATCCTCAGGAATGTGTTGCCATCGGTGCAGGAAAGGCCTTTGAATTGTTCAGGGATATTTCCTCCGACAGAAGTATCTACGATAACCTGAATAACTAGGTGGTTTCATGGCATTGCGGAAACCTCAATTTCGTCTCAAACCTTCTCTTTTTGTATTGGTTTTGTTGTTGCTTATTTCTGGCACCATGCTGGCCTTGTCCTCAGGTGGATTTATCGTCAATTTTAAAACGGTAGGTTTTTCTGCCTTATCTGCTTTGCAAAAGGGAACAAGGACGGTTTATTCCAGTGTTACTGGTGTTGTAGCTACAGTACAGGAAATTCGTGTGTTACGAGAAGAGTACCAGCGACTTACCCAGCGGTTGGAAAATTATGAGTATATGCAGCAAAGCAACGCTGAAATTCGGCGGGAAAATGAGCGATTGAGGGAGCAGCTAGATTTTACTACCCAGTTTGAATATAAAAGTCATCCTGCCCAGATTATTGGGCGGGATCCCAACAATCAGTATTCTTTTATTACCATTGACAAGGGAAGTCGTCAGGGGATTAAAAAGAATATGCCTGTTATTGCTGTTCAAAATGGTACTATAGGTTTAGTTGGAAAGGTATTGCAGGTAGGCTATACCACCAGCATGGTTATGCCCATCTACGATTATGATAGTAATGTTTCTGGCCGTATTCAAAATACTAGAGACGTGGGACTTGTAAGTGGATTAGGGTGGGAAGATAGCCCCCTTTCCATGAAGTATATCAAAAAACGAGTGCTTCCTGACTTACAGTACGGTGATTTGGTTGTAACATCTGGAGAAAATGAGAATTTTTTGAAAGATATTCCCATCGGTTATATTTCCACCATTACGGTACAAGATTATGATTCCTCCTTAAATATTGAATTGACACCAGTCCTTGATTTTGGTCGTTTAGAGACTGTCATTGTTGTGGACATGAAGGAGTTAAATCAAGAGGAAGATGTAGGGGAGGAAACTAACAAATGATTCGTAAGGCACTAGTTATTTTCATCATATTACTGATTTGTACCCTGTTAGAAACAGCCTTATTGTCTAATGTGGTATTCTTGCCTGTTGTACCAGATTTATTGCTGTTGATGGTGGTGTATATTTCTGTCCTCAATGGATCATTAACAGGGGAGGCTACAGGCTTTGTATCTGGATTGCTGTTGGATTTCTTGACAGCCGCTCCCTTGGGTTTAAATTGTCTATTACGTACTCTTATAGGTTTTTTTGCAGGGCTTTTTCACGATGTATTGAATTTTTCTAAAATTCTGATTCCTGCTTTGCTAGCCTTTATTGCTACTATTGTAAAGGCACTATTAATAGGATTTATTTCCTTCTTCTTTCCCAATGGTGTAATTACCTACGATTTATTTTCTGCTGCCTTTGGCATGGAATTATTATTCAATGTGATTCTTGCTCCCTTGGTATTTGCATTTTTATCCCTTTTTTCTTCAGTGCTAGCTGGTGACAAGGAGATTTCTCGCGGATGAGAGTAAATGATTTAAAGTCAAAGTCGGGAGTTTCATTAAAACGAGATAGTAAGCTAGTGGTGCTGGTGTTGATTGTCTTGGGTTCTTTTGTCATCTATACCATGAAACTGTTTTCCATGCAGGTTTTAGAGGGAGCTCAGTATCGACAGCAATCAGAGGATATTTCTAGCCGTGTAAAGACTATTCCCGCCCAGCGAGGTGAAATATATGACAGAAATGCTACCGTCCCTATGGTAGTTAATACAGACTCCTTTGCGGTGGACTTGATTCCAGGTGAGATTCCTTCTGGAAAGTATGATACTGTAGCTGCAAAGTTGGCTGATATTCTGCAAATTGACAAAAAACAAATTGACGCCAAGATTCCCAGTAGTCAACGGAGCTCCTTTTCTGCCATAGAGGTTAAGTCAAACGTGCCTTTTTCTATGGTTTCTGATATCGCCGAGAATAAAAATGATTTGCCAGGGGTTTCTTGGCGTTCAAAACCTTTGAGAAGCTATGTGCAAACTGGCTCTATGTCTCATATTTTAGGATATGTAGGTGACATTACCAGAGAAGAATTAAAGGTGATGTATAACCAAGGATATACCAATACTAGTATTATTGGAAAAACTGGTATTGAAAAGCAATATGACTCCATTTTGCAGGGAGTACCTGGACGAGAATCTACAACGGTTGACGTCCGTGGACGTTTGCTTTCCGATGCCTTAACAGTGATTAATCCTGAAATGGGAAAGAATCTTGTTCTTACCATTGACACCGATATTCAAACTCTGACAGAAAAGGCTTTGGGAGAGCGGGTAGGGGCCGCAGTGGTGTTAAAGCCTGCCACTGGTGAGATTCTTGCTATGGTTTCTTATCCCTATTTTGATTCAAATATATTTAGTTCTGAGACTGCTTCCCAAGAATATGCTCGGATGGTAAATGCTCCCAACAATCCCTTGTTGAATCGTGCTATTAATGCTGCTTATCCTCCAGCTTCTACCTTTAAAGTGATTATGTCTGCTGCCATGCTAGAGGAAGAATCTATGCCAGCTGAAAAAACGGTTGAGTGTACAGGTTCCATTCGTTATGGTGACAGAACCTTCCGTTGTCATATTGGTGCTCCTGGACATGGTTACATGGACTTGAAAAATGCCTTGGCTCAATCCTGTAACGTGTATTACTGGACCCTTGGTCGTGACTTTATTGGTATTGATATGATTGCTTCTTATGCCCAGGAATTTGGACTGGGACGTTCCTTGGAAATAGACCTTCCTAGTCAGTCTTCTGGATTTATTCCCACGGCTCAGTGGAAGGAAAGACGCTATCACGAAAAATGGCTTGGTGGAGATACCTTGAGTGCTGCTATCGGTCAGGGATACACAACTGTAACTCCCTTACACATGGCAAATGCCATTGCTATGGTGGTAAACGAAGGTGTTATTTATAAGCCCCATATTTTGAAAGAGATTCGTGACCCTGCCAGTGGAGAGGTAATTTCATCTGTTGAACCTACGATTCTACATGAATCTTCCATTGACAAATCCGTGTGGCGGACAGTGAAAGAAGCTATGCGTCATACCGTAACTGACGGAACAGTACTGTTCCCTTTGAAGAATAAGGTGGTACAAATTGCTGGTAAGTCAGGTACAGCAGAGGTTGCTCAGTATAAGAACCAATGGCACTCTTGGTTTGTGGCTTATGCTCCCTATGATGGGCCACCAGAGGACGCAATCGTAACGGTGGTATTGGTAGAAGCCGTGAATACCTGGGAGTGGTGGGCACCTTATGCCACCAACATTATTATGCAGGGAATTTTTGCTGACCAAGATTATGATCAGGCTGTTGATGCCCTTGGATTCCGCTATTTAACTCGACCTGTAGGAAGACAGGAGTAGAATAGAGAATGAAGTTACGTATTTTTGAGTTGTTTGACCTGATTCTCTTAATTACCATGCTGTTACTAGTTATAATTGGTGTAGTTTTCATCTATTCTTCAAGTGTAAACTCAGCTGGAATCTCTGTGTCACGGGAATATATCCGTCAGATTGTATTTGGTTCTACGGGACTTGTGCTTATGGCTGCTGCTGCCATTTTTGATTACCGTAAACTAGTAAAGCAGGCTCCAAAGCTTTTTATTGGCATGGTGCTAGTACTTTTGTATACGGGCTTGTTCGGTAAGGTTGTTAATGGTGCGCGAAGCTGGCTTGGATTAGGAAACCTTGGTGTTCAGCCTTCTGAGTTTGCAAAGATTATTTATATCTTCTTTTTAGCTTGGTATTTTGAACGGACTGATAAGGTTTCAGACAGAAAAAGGTTTATTACCTCTCTGTGCATTATGGGTGTACCTTTGGTGCTGATTCTCCTGCAGCCTGACCTAGGGACAGCCAGCGTGTATATTCCCATCTTCTTGATAATGTGTTTTATGGCAGGAATTTCTTCTCGTTATCTTTTTATGGTGATTTTAACGGGAATGTTGACTATTGTGTGCACAGTGCTTCCAGTGTGGGAATCTGAAATCCTGCAGCGAAGTGTTCCTATCTTGAAGGTATTAACAGACCAACGGTTGCGATTTATTGTTATTGCTGCTGCTGGAACAATTACCTTGATTGGTATTGTTGGATACATGCTGTTCAAGAACAGATACTATTATTGGATTGCTTACTGCTTTGGAATCACCACAGTTGCCTTGATTATGTCTATTGCTGCCGGTAAGGTGCTGAAGCCTTATCAGATTCAGCGTCTTATTATCTTCATTGACCCAGAAAGCGATCCACTGGGAGCTGGTTGGAACATTATCCAGTCAAAAATCGCCATTGGTTCTGGTAATATGCTAGGGCAGGGGTTCTTACAAGGTATTCAGAGTCACCTGCGATTTTTGCCCCAGCAGAGCACCGACTTTATCTTCAGCATTCTCTCTGAGGAATGGGGATTCGTTGGCGGCTGTGTGGTATTCGTACTGTATTTGATTATTTTGTTTCGCATCATTTCCATTATTAAGGGAACAAAACATTTATTTGGCTACTATGTGGCCTCTGGAATCCTTGCCATGTTCTTCTTTCACTTTATCGTAAATGTAGGCATGGTTATGGGAATCATGCCCATTACAGGAATTCCCTTGGTGTTTCTTTCCTATGGTGGTTCCTCTCTGTGGACTGGCATGATTTGTATTGGTATCTTGATGAGCATTAACTTTCATCAGGAAAGTGAGTTTGTGTTTAGTTAGAGTTTTATTACATAGGAGAAGAAATGACAGATGAAACTTTTTTTGTTATAGTATTCTCCTATGTGCTCATAAACATTGTCCTGTTTATAAGCTACAAATATACGCGAAAATATAAAAAAACACATAGAGTCATTTCTGTTATCGACAATCT
>JAGCMR010000186.1 GCA_017646305.1 Spirochaetaceae bacterium | reverse complement strand
TGCTTTTCATAATCTTCCTTTGCAGCAAGATATTCTTCACCAGTTACCCGCAGCAAATACAGTAATTTTTCTTCCCGTTCTGCCTGACTAATGATTCTTAGTCTATCCTGAGCTTCTGGCACACGTTCTGCTAAAGGATAATCATCTACCAATCGCTGATACAGTACCTTAGCGGAATTATAGTTATATTCATTGAAAAAAGATTCAGCAATAAAAAAGAGAGAAGAAGGATAAAACTGGCTGTCTGGATATGTATGACAAAAATCAGTAAATTGGGCTATAGCATCCTGATACCTACCGGAACAATATAAGGAACGGCCATACTGATATTCCACCAAAGGATAAAATCCACCCTCTGGATACAAGGACATGTAATGCTGGCAATCTTGAATTGCAGCCTCATATTCCTGACTATACATTTCTGATAAAATCAACAAATACCACGCTTCTTCTGTGGCAACTCCAGAACCAACAGCCTTTCTTAGGAAGAATAAGGCGGAAACCCAATCTCCGTTACGGAATGCCTCGTACCCTTGCAGCATGGAAAGATCCTGCTCGTCAGCCTCGTTTGCTACAAGAAGCCCCTGGGGCTGGCAAAACAGCATACATAACAGTATTGCTAAAAATATTCCTCTTTTCATTGTCAGGTACTTTATCTCCAAAAAAAAAAATCACAGAACCAAGGATCCGCTAAAAAAAGATGATCCTGATACTAATATATCGGCACCTTTATCAATTACAAAACCTGCGGTTTCTGTATTTATTCCACCGTCTACAGAAATCAAATAATTGTAACCATTTTCTTCACGAAGCTTGTTGAGAACAGCGATTTTTTCTGCAGCACGAGGAATGAATTCCTGGCCACCGAAACCAGGATTCACAGTCATAACCAGAACCAAGTCTACATAAGGCAAAATTTCTTCTATGGCACTTACAGGAATTGAAGGAACGATGGAAATCCCAGCCTTTTTTCCCAACTGGTGAATGGCAGCCATAACACGATGGTGATGAACCGTGGCTTCCCAATGGATAGTAATATAATCAGCACCAGCGGCAGCAAAGCTTTCTATCTGAGTTTCTGGATGCTCCACCATAAGATGCACGTCAAAAGGAAGAGAGGAATGAGGCCGCAAGGCTTTAACAATGGGCTGTCCAAAGGTAATTTGAGGCACAAAGGTTCCGTCCATTACATCGATATGAACCCAATCTGCACCCTTTTCCTCCATGTATTTAAAAGATTTTTCTAGGGAAAAAAAATCAGCAGAAAGAAGAGATGGAGCCAACAACACGGGTTCTCGAATTGAATTTGCAGTATCCATAACCCATAAATAATAACAAATGATGTTGAATATGTAAATACTTCTTTCAAAATCATTCTAAATGAAACCAGTTTACCCAGAAAAAAACTGAAGACCTGTAAAAAATATATAATTTTTTCGTTGATTTTCCATGATTTTTTTCAAAAATAAGGCTTTACTCCCTTGACGTACACTAGCAAAACATACTATAAATGTTCCCCACTTTTGAAAAAAATGCAATTGACTAAAGAATATTTATTTGTATAATAAGAAGTATAGCTATGAATACTCGACTAAACAATGGACTGCACCAGGCATTCGAACTTTTAAAAGAAGGCAAACCTGCCATGGCAAAGCCCCTGTTGGAGGACGCTCTCGCAGATGATTTAGACAACAAGGAGATTCTATTCACTATCCGATGTGCCAGCTTTTGGAAAGAAGAATTTTCGGCAGTAGAAAATATTCTTCTTCCCTTTGAAAAGGGAGAACGGATAATAGAAGCTTGGAAGCGATTCATAACAGGAATCCTTGATTTGTTGGATGAAAGCTACGAAGCCAGTATTTATGCTGTACGACGAGGAGTCTTTGTTCAGGCGTTGGAAAATTATCAACAGCATCTAGATGATCCTCAGCAGATTTTGCGGGCAGAAGCTTATCGAAAGGCCGCTTTCTGCCATAAGCAGCTTGGTGCCTTCGAGGTGGCATTAACCTACCTGAAGGAAGCCAACACTTTGTTAGATAATATAACAAAGCGGGAGGATGCAGCACCCATTTTAGCCGAAATGGCAGATTGTTATGCCCTCTGTGGTCAAGATAACTATGCCAAGGTTTTTTTTCGAGAGGCTTTTTTTCTCGGAGCAAATAAGATTGACCTGCTCTTTCTTGACTCTGAGTTAATTTTACGATTA
>JAGCMR010000185.1 GCA_017646305.1 Spirochaetaceae bacterium | reverse complement strand
GCATACCTCCAATTTATCAGCCTAATCAGCTTGTGACTAAGCTATGCCTGAAGTATATTCTTACAGGACACTTACTACACCTATCGTCTTTTTTTTACGGGAGGTTAAGTTTTTTTTATTTTTTTGAAAAAAACACTCCCCATCACCTGTCCCCATAAAACACAAAATACCTGAGTTTTGCTTTGCAAAACTCATTAGTTGGATTTGCACCGCAAATCCAACGCCTTGACAAAAAACCCGCTCTCCCCTATCTTGTTCTAATGGGAAAAATTAAAAAGCGGACATATTTTTTTGTGTCTGTTACTTTTCTTTGTGCATTGTTTTTCGGTGTGGTGTTAGGCCTTTTGCTGGCAGAAACCACTAATACTATTAATACAGAAAATTTCACGGAATTTACTACAGCCCTACCAACTCGGCTGCTAGATATAAATGGAGAGGTAATCACTCAATTTGCCTCCGACGAAAACCGTGAGATTATTAGCTTTACACAGTTACCTCCTCAAATGCTGAATGCCCTCATTACCCGAGAGGACAGGGTTTTCTATGAGCACAATGGATTTAGATTAAAAGCAATTATCCGTGCCTTTGTAGGTGTGTTTACCGGTAAGTCCCTGGGTGGAGGAAGTACCCTTACTCAACAGATTGCAGGAACCTTGTACTGCGACCGTACGGAGAAATCCTTAACACGAAAGCTCAAGGAACTGTGGTGGGCCATCCAGATGGAACGTCGCTGGTCTAAGAATGAAATTCTTGAGTTATATTTGAATAAAATCTATTTTGGTGGTGGAACCTACGGAGTAAAGGCTGCTTCCAAGTATTACTTTGGTCATGATGCCACTGAAATTACTCCTGCAGAAGCTGCAATCCTAGTGGTTCAGCTTTCAAACCCAGCCCACTACAATCCCTTTGACTATCCTAACCGAGCCATGGCTCGCCAGCAGAATGTATTGGAGGAAATGGTAAAAGCTGGATACTTGACTCCAGAGGAGGCAACTCAGTCTTATGACGATTTCTGGGTAAATTTTGACTATACACGAATTAACTCCTCTGCCTATTATATGCGAGACGATAAGGCTCCTTGGTTCAGTGAATATGTTCGCCGAGAATTGTCCGACATGCTCTACGGTACAGACGATATTTACACCAGTGGCTTTACTGTACACACTAGCTTGAACATGAAGCATCAGCAGGCTGCACAGAAAACCATGGATAAGTATATTCAGCAGGCAAATGAATCCTACAAGAATTCCAGCAACCTGAGAAAAAACTCCGCTGCAGATACCTATATTCCTATGACGGAGCTTCTTTCCTTGGTATTTAACCTGCCCCAGCTGAAAACCTCGGAGCAACACATAGAAAGCAAGGCTCTGTCCACCTTTAACTCTGAAATCAATCCGATTCTCGATGTCATGTCCTTAATGTTTGGACTGGAAGATGTAAAGCTGGCAGTGGTAAACAAGGCAAATGCCTTAAAAGAACAGGAAAACAGTAAAACTACTATTGAAGGAACGCTCATTTCTATAGAAAATAACACTGGCTACATTACCGCTTTAGTGGGAGGAAGTGAATATGGATCTTCCAACCAGTTGATTCGTGCAACTCAGGCAAAAATCCAGCCAGGAAGTTCTTTTAAACCTCTCTATTATTCTGCAGCCTTGGATTCTGGACAATATACCCCTGCAACATTGATGTCAGATACACCTACGGTATTCAAAAATGTTGACGGTAAGCCTTACATTCCTGCAAACTTTAGAGGAATTTGGGAAGGAGATGTACAGCTTTGGTATGCACTGTCCACCTCCATGAACGTAGTTTCCGTTAAGGTATTTGAGTCAATTGGCTACAATGCAGCTGTTGACCGTGCTACAGCCTTGTTGGGTATTCCAGAGGAAGAAATTCCGTCCAGAGGCTTTAGTCCATATTTGAGTTTGGCCTTGGGAACATGTTCTGTACGACCAATTGAAATGGCACGAGCCTTTGCAATCTTTGGTAATCAAGGTAAAGAGGTGGACCCCATTGCAGTACTTTCTGTTGAAGATAAAAATGGAAAGGTTATTCTGAATCCAGAACGAGACCTGCGCTTGGCTCAGCAGGAAAAAGGAAACGCAATTCAGGTAATTTCACCCCAGAATGCCTTCCTTATGACCAATATGCTACAAAAGACAGTAACCTCAGGTACCTTGAACAGAGGTGCAGGCTACGGAAGTCGATTTAAATATCAGGATGCCAACGGTAAAAGCTATACCATGCCTGCAGCAGGTAAAACTGGTACCACCCAGAACTGGGCAGATGCCTGGGCAGTTGGCTTTACTCCTTATATTACCACAGCAGTTTGGTTTGGCTTTGACATTCCTGGTCAGTCTTTGGGAACAGAGCTCACAGGTTCTACCCTTTCAGGTGTGGCTTGGGGTGAATATATGCGCGTAGCTAACGAGGATTATCCCTTCAAGGAATTCCCTATACCACAAACAGGCTTGGTAAAGGCTGAGGTTTGTTCAGTATCTGGACAAATCAGAACTGATGCTTGCGAAAACCACCGCACTACCCAGTACTTTATGACAGGAACTCAGCCAGTGGATATTTGTCAGCTCCATATCAATCGAGCACAGGTACAAACAGTGGGAATTCAGCGACTGGAGCAGGAGCGTTATTATTCAGGTGCATCATACAATGTTGTCATTGATGATTCTCCCTTGGTTTTGGATTTGAGTTTCCAGAATACAAGTTACAATGGAGGAGATCTATCCTTTGACAATTATTTTGATACCGATGACGGAGATGATTCTCAAGGTCAACAAGAAACAACAAAACAAGCTACACGAAACTATTTGTTGGATTGATTTGTTTGTATATTGATTGAGACCTGGTAAGGAGGGTTTATGCTGGTAGAAATAAACCAAATAAAGACTAATAAACGAGTACGAAAAAATTTAGGGGATTTGGAGCCCTTAAAAGATAGTCTCAAACGATATGGTCTTTTGAATCCCATTACCCTTACGAAGGATTATCACTTAATTGCAGGACAGCGTCGTCTTGAATCAGCTCGACAGCTCGGTTGGACCACCATCGATGCGGTGGTGGTAGATGCTAAAGATCCCGTTACCTTGCTTGAAATGGAGCTCGAAGAAAATACCCAGCGAAACAATTTTACAGAGTTTGAGCTTTTAGAAGGATATAAACAGCTGGAACGGCTCAGAAATCCTGGCTTTTGGCTTCGTATCTGGAATGCTCTAAAAACCTTCTTCAAAAGAATTTTTCGCAAGGAATAGATTTTAACAAAAATCTATCTATCTGTCTTTTCTGCATGGCAGGATTGTGCTGTGGTACTAGAGCAGGAACTACAGCTACTAAAAGAGCTACAACTGCTACAGCCACAGCCCTTTGACTTGCCACTAGCACTCCGTCTTATTCCTCGAACCACTAAAAAAATTACCAAAGCAGCAACGCCAAAACCAATGATATAGTTAATCATAATATACTCCTTACAGTTAAGGTAAGCTAACTCCTAAAGAAAGTCAAGTTTTACCCTGTTGTCATCAATATTTTTATGGATTCAATGTTACAGTGCCATACTTGTCTTCGATAGTAGTTTTCATACTGCTCAGGGGCTTCCAAACTACAGAGAGGGTAAAATAGGGACTAAAATCATAGAAACGCTTTCCATTTTCAGAAATAATTCTAGGAGAAATTGAAAACTGGGAGGTCATAGTCCAGTCATGAAGCTCATGGGAAACAGCTATATCCAAGGACTTGAGTTTGAAGCCAGAGGCCTTTCGTTTATTTTCATCCCAAAAGGCAAAGGAATTCCACAAATCCAGGAAAATATTTTCTTCTCCAGGAATTTTTGGCTCAAAATCCGTTGCCTTCTGAATATATCGATAAATCACTTCATTGCGGGAATTTGCCTTAAAGGTAAGGGTCAAAAATTCATTGATACTGAATGAAATTGAAGGAGAGAAGGTAAAGTAGCTATTTGTTGGACGCAGAAATTCAAAACGCATACTCGTCTCAAGGGCAGCAGAAAATGAAATCCTGTTTTTCCAAAAATAGAGGGGGGTGTTAGAACCAGAATTATATTTCAAATCAAGATAAGAGGGTTGAAAGGTCTTTTGACTTTTGAGCTTCCATCCCAAAAGATTGTCATAATCATAGCCTGCAATATGTTGCATAACAAAATTTGCAGAAACCCCATACCCAGAGAGCTTGAGGGAGAAGCTTTCATGATACCTATCTTCTACGTTGTATCGATAGCTTTCACTGAATGTAAGCTTACTTTCCAGTAAAGATATGGAAAGATTTTGATATAGAGGTTGATATACCCAGTCTTTGTCAGTAATACTTTTACGCTGAATACCTGCCCCAAAGCTTGTAGTTACATAGGGAAAGCCCAGGCTAATGGTTCCTGAATGAGATTCCCGTAATGGAGGCAAAACCGTGGTATAACTCAGCTGTTGAGAAAACTGTCCTAGCTGACTTTTAAAATTTGTAGTAAGATTGTGGCTAGTAAAAGAATTTTCATCCCAGACAGGGAGCTGGTACTCCCATTGAGGCTCATCTGCAGTACCTATAAATTTTGTACGGATAACACGAATATTATTAGTCCAACTTATAGTTGTTCCAGAAAAAATTGGACTGTATACAAAGGGAGACAAGGTTATTGAATTGCTATTAGCCAAATCCATTTTTTGGGCAGTATAGTCATTCCGTTTGATGGTTTGAACCCTTGTTTCATCCTTGTATATAGGATGCCGCTGATACACTGGAGTAAAATTCAGAGAATTAGTCATTCCCAACAGAGAATTATAGTACTTTAAATTGCTAGAAAGCTGTGTTGGTACTGTAAGATAGATAAAGGTAGAATTAATATTGTTCCAGTCAAATTCTGATACTTTTTGAGGAACTGCATATCCGATTTCAGAAGAAACGTTTGGATTAAGGGAATAGGAAAGCTTATACTGAACTCCTTTATCTACAGTTTTAAGAGAGGGTACTGAAACAGAAATTGTAGGTAAGGAAAGTGATGTCAAGGGATCTTCTTCCAAAGGAGTTTCCTGTTCTTCTACCCCTTCCTTGTTTTCCTCGTCTGAAACTTCCTCTCCGCCATCAGAGTCTGCAAGAAGTTCCTGTTCACTCATAAAATCGTCCGGTACATTAAGCTCTGCTTTCGGAATCTGTTTTAATATCCCACTCCTATCCACTGTTGTTTTCTCAGGAATAGGATATTCAAATAAGGTACCAGATAAACTTGCAGTAAGATAAAAGGGTTTGATAAGACCTGGATAAAAGGTTTTTCTGTTGGGACTTACCCCAGCCTCAGCAGTAGTCATACCTGAAGTATCAGTAAGAGAATAAAAGTTCAAGTTAAATCCAGGGGAAATGTTAACAGAAGACAAATAAGGCTTAAACACCGAAGGGATTGATGGAGAGTAGGAAGCTGTAATCTTCCACAAAAAAGAAGAAACCTCTCCAGTAGTATTTTCCGTTGTAGAAAAATCTTGCAGTCCGCTAGACATGAGAAAATTAAACCAGTCCATGGTTTCTTGCCGATTTGCCAAAAAATCCTGATTAAAGAAGGGATCTGAATACAAGGGAAGATCAATGGAAAGGGAAAAAGGCTTGTTTAAGTTCATAGAAAAATGGCCACGATATCGAAAGGGTAATGTGACTCCTGCAAAATAAGAGGAATTGTAATGAGATTCCCCCTGTTCGTCATAGGGAACATACACCCCTACACCACTAACAGGAAACAAGGTACGGCTAAAGCCCAGATTCAAGGAAAAATCCAATTTTGAGATATTGCTATTTTCCGGAGTAAAGGCCCCATCTACTCCCACCAGTCCTCCAAGATTCGTGTAGTAATCTGCTAAAAGCTTTAGGGTATGGGGATATTTTGTCGTG
>JAGCMR010000184.1 GCA_017646305.1 Spirochaetaceae bacterium | reverse complement strand
TTATGCTTTCCTCTCAGAACACTAGCAACCTTGGCTGCAACCCGTCCCAGGGTCTTGCCTGCTGCATCAATAACGTACCAGTTACGTACAGCATCGCGTTCATTCACAAAAATAGTCTTCATGCAAATACCTTATCTACTAAGAATTCTAAAATCGCCTTGGCTTCCAGCATCGGAAAACCGCAGCCCCAAGCTAGGTGAGCAGCCCAACTCGGCACGCCTTCGCGCAGATATACGGGAGGATATCCTACCACGGAAACCCAGCGATTGTCAAGATTTATATCTCCAGAAACTACAAGTCTGAAGTTATTTTGCCAATACTAAATTAGGAATAGATACTGTTATCTTTTCCAGATAAAGATGCTTTAAAGGATGTATGTCCAAGGCATTTAAGTGCCAGCCCTTTACCCGCTGCCGATCAATGACGTTAAGGGTAACAGGATGGGATATGGGAATAATCATACCATCAGACAAAAGCACATCCTCTGCAGCAGACAAAAACTCCTGTCGTTTTTCTCCTGTGGCAAAGGCAGCTTCCTGCAAGAGCCTGTCGTATTCTTGGTTTGCCCAGTGAGACTCGTTTAAGGTAGAGTCTGAACGGAACAGCTCCAAAAAGGCTAAGGGATCTGCAAAGTCCCCAATCCAGGTGTAGCTGAACAAATCTGCATCCCAGCTAGGAATACTATCAAGATACCGCTGAATGGGAGTAATGCTCAGATGAACGGTAATCCCCAGCTGACTCCAGCTTTGGAGCAGGATTTCAGCCTGATTTTTGGCATATTCGGTATCGGAAACAGCAATAGTAATTTCTAAGGGTGCATCAGCAGCCATTCCTGCCTCTTCCTTTGCCTGTGCCAGAAGAAGCTTTGCTTCTTCCAAGTCGTAGTCTGCAAGACCAGCTGGGGCAGTATAATTTCCAATAGGATAGATTAAAGTAGTGGCAGGAACAAAGGTGTTGCCCCGCAGCTCATCCCAAGGCATCGCTGCCAAAAGAGCATTACGGAAGGAAGCCTGATTCCAAGGAGCCTTGTGACTTTTGAAAAACAGGTATTCTGTAGCAAATTCAGCGTTAATCAACACAGAATTGTAATCGATGATAGAACCAATGTCTGCCACAGACAGCACCCAATCAGCTTCTCCAGTGTTGTACAGGTAGGAATTCTCCACTGTATTATCAGACTGTATTACAAGAATCTCCTCCAGAGCCACGTTAGCTGCATCGTGATACTGGGGATTTTTTTTCATACGAAGCTGGCTTCCATCGTAGGATTCCAACAGAAAGGGACCGCTATAAACACTTCGATCTTGATGAACCGCGGAAAAGGAGTGGTGGCATAAAATACTTGGCAAATGCTCCGTGGGTGCTGCAAGCCGCAGGATTAGCTGGTACTTACCCTGAACGGAAATCCCCACCTCAGAAGCCTCTCCCCTACCACTACGATATTCTGCAGCACCCTTTATACAATCTAATAACGAAGCAAAGGGAGCCTCCGTGGCAGGATTCAATAAGCTCAGCCAAGAATCCTTGAAGGTTTGGGCGGTAATTTCCTCCCCATTACTGAAGTGTGCACCCTCCTTTAGGGTAAAGGTCCACCGTAGCTTGTCTCTAGAAATCTTGTAGTCAGCAACAAGGGCAGGAACAGGCTCTAAAGAGAAGGGATCATAGGCAAAAAGCCCTTCGTACAAACCTGTTAGTATCTGAGCCTCTGAAGAATAATTTGCAGTATGAGGATCAAGATTGTATAAATGAACAGAATCAATAATGGTAAAGGGGCGTGCAAATACCCCTGCAGAAACCAAGAAAAGGAGAAAAACTATAAGCTTATTCTTCATCCACAATTCCTAGCTTTTTCATTTGAGCCTGCTCCTCCACATAAGCGGCATATTCAGCCTTTCGTTGATTTGTCTTTACCATGGTGTTTTTGATGGAAGTTGTTTCCATGGTTAAGCCCTTGACCTTGGACTTGTTGGGACCTTGTACCTCGTTCTTAAAAAACTTGTCGTAGCCTAGCAACAGAAGCAACATCTGCTGACATTCAGCCAACTGCTTTGTAAGGAAGGAGTAAATTTCAGCCTCAGTTTGAGCCTCCATCTTTTGGTAGGTGGGGCTTTCCCGAGAAGCAAGGGCTCCGTACAGATTCATACGTTTGGCAATATCAGCCAAGCTCTTATTAAAGTTAATCTTTTCAGTGGTGGAGGTTTTTGTCATGGCATCGGCAATGGGAATCGTATATTCAATTGCCGGTGGCTTAAGCCCAAAGGCCTTACGGAAGGCTCGCTTGAATTTTTCCCAAGGACTATCGTTCTGGGTTTGCAGCAGGGCACTATTTTCCCGCAGTTTTAAAGAAACCCCTTCCAACTGGGGAGCCATTCCTGCAAGGTTACGGACAGCATCCATAATCAAGGTCTTTGTGTTTAACTGAACCTTCTTCCTTGTCTTTGTTTGGTGAACAACCTTAAGGCGAGCCAGCAAATCCTGTTGCTTTTGGATAGAAGCAGGACCAATGGATTCTTGGGCAATTTCCTCCACCAGCTCAGGATAAAAGGGCTGACGTCCCATTACAGAGGGGAAAAGCCGCTTTACCCGCTGCACCACCTCGGAAATAGGCTCACCCTTTTCCCAGGTAAAGCTAGCATGGGCAATCACATTTTTTCGAACCTCCACCTTGTAAAGCTCTCGCTGCAAGTCGGAGGATTCCTTAAGGGCTGAATTTATATCTGCAATAGCCTTTGATGCAGCAGAAACAGCTCCATTGATTGAACCTGTGGCCATGGTATCGGTACCTTGGCGAATATTGGTAAGCAAATCCGCTAAGGATTTAGTATTGGGATGCTTACTGGTAACTGACAAACCACCCCATTGAAAACTGTTGTTCAAGCCAATCAATTTCTTGATTCGAGGCAAGGTCATGTTGGCAGCAGAAAATTTAAAATAATTACATAAGAAATCCAGTACCCGCTCATAATCGGAAAGACGAATTCCCATTACTTGGCTTCTGCTAGATTCAGCAAACTCAACCTCCTCTGGAATAACCACGTCTGAGATTTTTTTATCTAGCTTGTAAGGGTCGGGAGTAATCAAGCCCTTCTGGAGTAGAAGCCCCATAACATTGTTTGCTGCCGAATAGAGAACACGATAATTATCCAGCATCTCTACCATCACGTTAGAGTCAAACCAAGCGACTTTTTCCTCTAGGGCTTCTTGTAAAGCCTTCTCAAAATTAAATTCTTCTGCCATATCTCTATTATCGGTAACAAAAAAAAAATCTCAAGTGAAAGTCTTTTTTGCCCAAAACTTACTTAAGGCTCATCCTTTAGCTGCACGAGCTTCCTGTAAAAGTTCACTGTAATACCTGCTTTCTATGGCAGATTCTTCAATTCCACATTCTGCCAGTACTTTCCGCAATTTTTTGTGGGCAGCAGCTACCACCTCTGGGCTATCACTGTCACAAAGAATTTCTAGTTCTAGGAAATTTCCCAGCTCCGGAATAAAGCACAATTCCAAAAGCACTTCATCCCATTGCCAGGCAGCCACTAGCTTTTCCTTTTTCAGGTGAATGGAAAAGCCTGCATCC
>JAGCMR010000183.1 GCA_017646305.1 Spirochaetaceae bacterium | reverse complement strand
CTTGGCAGGGAAAGCGGAACACAGAAGGATAGGCTGCAACTTCGGTAACCAAGACGGAAGACGGGGATGAAAGGCCTGCAAGATGACGGGCATTCCAATATTGTGGATCACCCAAAACCACAAAGTCTGGCTCCACCCCAGCACGAAGACAGGCTCTTAAGGCGGTATCCACCGCTATCAGCAGGCATCTCTCCTTGATTTCCTTCAGATGGGGAAGAATCTCGTCCAAGGAAGGCCCCGCACCTATCACACAGGCATCTAGATTCCAGCCTAAATTTTCATAACGCTTTACCCCGTCACAGGTAGCCAGAGCCTCCAGATTGCGACAGCTATTTCTAAGCCACAGCTGGCCGAATTTTTCCAAGGTACGATTATTGATGGCATCCTTATCTCGGTTTCGCTGAATCAAGGTATGAAGACCATCAAAATACTGTTGATTATGGCTGGTGTGAGCCTTGTTCCAGATACAGTGACATTTTTCAAGGCAAAAGCTTTCTAAAACCCCCAGCACTGACTGATGAGAGGCCCCCACCAGCAAGGCACATTTTTCCAAGGAGAAAACAGGCTCAAAATCTATACACCACAGGGCAGCAGCAAAGCAGGCTACATGAGGCTCCACCAGCACGATTCCTGCAAAAGAATTTTTTCCTAATCCAGTTTTAATTTGCTGACCAGCTTGAGCTACAAGCATGATTTCGGCGAGAGACACAAGACCGTAGCCTAAGCCAAAGCCCATGAACACTGGAACCTGCTTTTGGGAGGCTTCCATTTCCTGCAGTAAAGATTGAGCAAAACGCTGGCCTTCCTTTTGAGGATCATAGCGGGAATGGAGGGCCTGTCCACCAGCTCCAGTTACTTCCCCAGTCCAGGCCCCTGTTTTTGCCTGCTTCAAAGTCCAGCCACAGGGAAAGTTAACTATTTTTTCAGCTGAGGCAGGTTCTGCAACGGGGAGAGCTCCCAGAAGCTCATCTTTCATCATATCATAGAGCTGGGGAAATCGTTCCTGCAACAGGGTAAGATTTTTATTCCAGATAGAATTCAATGGTCATTCCCTCCGTCACAGGTGTTCCCGCTGGTGGATTTTGTGCCACCACATAGCCATCTCCCTTGATTACAATATTCAGCTTATCGTGGATAAGGAGGGCTGTGAGACTCCGCTTGGGAATACCAGTGAAATCTGGCAGAAAGTTTACAATTTCAGGCAAGGAACCAGCTGGCACGGAAATAAGACCTGAATGAGCCAAGCTTGCAGCACTTTCACGGGAAAGTCCCATGTGGTCAATAATAACATCTGCTGCTTCTGCCACCACAGGAGCAACAATACGTCCTGCATAGGTTTCTCCCTTGGCCTTAGTAATAACAATGTACAGGATAACCTGGGGATCCTCTGCAGGGAAAACGGCGATACAGTTGGAAATAAAGTCCGTATCACTATAACCTCCCGTGGAGGCATCAATCATCTGGGCCGTACCAGTTTTTACACCAATAGAAATATCTCCCAAAGCAGCTCTATGTCCTGTTCCCACCTGGGCGGTGGACTTCATACATTCCAAGATATAGGCTGCTGTAGCATCTGAAAAAACTCGCTGACCTGCTGTGGGAGTGTGAACTAGAACATCATTATTGTCCCGATCGGTGATTCGTGACACAACGGAAAGCTCCAGTGGAGTACCGTGGTTTGTTATGGCAGTGGTAGCCCGCACCATTTGCAGGGCAGAAACACTTATTTCCTGTCCAATAGAAATAGTAGGCTTAGAACGGCCAGACCATAAACGATCAGAAGGAGTCTTTACCAAGCCAGCTGTTTCTCCAGGCAAATTTACTCCCGTCCTTGAACCAAAGCCCAGCTCCTTTAACTTATTGATAAAATATTCCGAGTTGATTTTGGCACTCATCTGGGCTAGGGCATCATTACAGGAATACTGGAGAGCCTCCTCCGCAGTAATGGAGCCATGGTGGTCAAGGCAGGTAATACGCACTCGTTCTCCGTTGGCAGTACTTACATCGTAGCGTCCATCGCACACAAACTTTTCGTCACGAGAAATTAAGCCAGCATCAAAGAAGGTAGCCACAGAAAACACCTTAAACACAGAACCTGGCTCATAGGCAACTACTGCTGGCCTATCTTGACGCTGGGCAGGAGTGGAATTACGGTACTGGTTCAAATCTACTGAAGGAAGGGAAATATAAGATAGAATCTCCCCTGTTTTTCCATCGGCAGCCACCATCATAACACTTTCCGCTTGAGTTGACTCCATGGCATTTAAAGCTATTTTTTCCAATTTATATTGCAGGTTTGCATCAATGGTAAGATAGATGTTTTGGCCATCTCGGCTTTCTCCCGCATTTTGACTAAAAACTGGAGCTAAATCTCGCTGCATGGAATATTCTATTCCAGCCAAGCCTTCTCCATCATCTCCCATAAAACCAATAAGCTGGGCAGCTAAATCATGCTCAGGATACACACGACCAGGAATCGTATCAAACCGTAAACCAGAAAGCTCATTATCTTGAATCAAGGTTTTCAATATATCGTATTCTGTTTCGTCCAGTCGTTTTTTTAGATAAAAGACTCGAGAAGATTCTTGAATAGACTGAATAATTTGGCTTGGATTCATCTGCAAGGCTGGAGCAAGTACGTTGGCAGTCTTTTCCACATTAGAGATGGCCGAAGGTGTAACAGAAAGATGGTAAAAATTGGTGGAAACTGCCAGTGGCTTACCGTTTCTGTCCACAATGGTTCCTCGCACCATTTCCTGCTTACGAGCCTGACGAACAGGTACCTCCTGTACTGCAAGTAATCCAAAGGTTGCAATGATATAAATTGCCGCTAAGCCTACAATGATGGCAAAAACTAAAAATCGTTTGCGGGATATAAATTCACTCATTTACCAATAATCCTTCCCAACACATTTTTTACCGACACAAAGCCATAGTCCCGAGAATCAACAGATTCTTCATAATTATCTCCTAAAGCAAGAATCATGCTAGGGGGAACCTGCTGATTATGCTTGAGCTTTTGATACTGAGACTCTGTCAATGGAATGCTTTTTTCATTCACAGTAAGACTATACCCGAAATCATTGGAAAATTCTAGTCGGTCTCCAGCCACTGCCACACATCGCTTGATTACCCCTCGGTTATTATAAAAATACAGTACCACATCACCCCGCTGAGGTTCCTTCCATTGAATCAAAAGTTCATCTCCAAAAGGTTTTACTAAGCCAAAGGATAGCTTGTTAACAAGGATTTGACTTCCAGAAGCAATGGTAGGTTCCATAGAGGAGCCAGAAACTCTCAGCAGGTCAAGACAAAAAAGTTTTATACCAATACCTACCAATAAGCCCACCACCACAAAAACTAGGGGATGTATATGTTTAACAGAAGATTTTTTTCCACCTTTTTCTTCAACACAAAGGTGTTCACTGCAATCATGTTTTTTTTCAGTTTCCATCTTTAATATTCTAATATTGCATTTATTTTATGTCGATAGAAGATGTATGGAAATTATCACCTATATGGACAACCGTAAGGTTAATTTTTGCTCCCAAGCAAAATTCGCACGAAAGCTGGAGCATCCACGTAAAAAACAAAACCACAAGAAATTTTCCTTTCCTTCCAAGGCTATCAATGCGTATCGTTATGGAAACTCCCCATCTTCCATCGCATTACAGGAAGGTTCATCAGCATTTGTGGAAAAAAGCCATGATATTTCCAAAACCATACTGTGGTATCTTACCCATCGCTTGTTCCGAATCCTATTATTGGTGTTAATGGCAGTCATGGGTGTTGGGCTGACCCTCGGCATAAGAAATCTTTCTAGCTATCTTGCAAGCAAAGCTCGTCTTGTAGCTCTTCCCTTTTTACCTGCAGAAGAAGTAGAAATTCTTGATTCTGCCATGTCTCGCTTTGCATTTATGAGTGAAAACGAGGTTGACGCCAGTGGAAACATTCTCATTGACGGAAAGGAAATCTCTCTAGCAGAAATCAGCTTTAACCAGCCTGTTACCTTCCAAAGCTATACAGTACAAGGCGGAGACACCATTTCTGGCATTACCTATAAGTTTGGTCTTACAAATATTTCCACCCTCATTGCGGTAAACGATATTGGCAATGTACGCCAGCTTCGCTCAGGACAAAAACTCAAGGTTCCCTCAGTAGATGGACTACTCCACACCGTAGCAGCAGACGATACACTGGAAGGTCTTTCTGCTCGCTACAAGGTAACAGTGGAGGATATCCTTGACGTAAACGACTTGGATACAGCAAGCTTAAACAAGGGACAGCAGCTGTTTATCCCTGGAGCCAAGATGGATGCCACCTCCCTGCAAAGGGCCATGGGAGAGCTCTTTATCTGGCCCCTCAGTGGTGGCTATCGCATTTCATCTCGCTTTGGACCTCGCCTTGATCCCTTTACTGGAGTGCCTTCTTCCCACACAGGAATTGACTTGGCCATTGTTCAGGGAACTCCCATAAAAGCTGCCATGAGTGGAAAAATTGCGGTAGTGGGATATACCAATGTTTACGGAAATTATGTTATAATTGACCATGAAAACGGCTATCAGACCCTGTATGCCCATATGCAAAAGCCTGCTCCAGTAAAGAAGGGGCAGCGGGTGGCTCAGGGAACGAGAATTGGTGCTGTAGGTAATACCGGTTATTCCACTGGTCCCCACCTGCACTTTACCGTTTACAAGAACGGAAAGCTGATTGATCCAGAAACCGTTCTAAAGCGATAGGGGATGGATGTCCACTTGGACTCCTTCTCCAAGGGAGGAGTCCATGCAATCTGTAGCAGTGTGCCTTGGTTGCCGTAGAACCATCAACAAAGAATACTTGTACTGTCCCTGGTGCGGTTTAGAAAGGACGGGAGACCATGGCTTAGAAGCCTTGGATTCCGTCTTTGATAAATTAGAAATGCTCCAATATCAGGACAAAATGAAATATATTGAAAAGCTTGAGGCAGAGCTAGCAGAGTTAGAAAAAGAGCTAGACAATATTACCTTGAGCACGGAGTTGCATTCATGAAAAAAACAGCAGTTGCAGTAGCATCTTTTCTTCTGTTGGCTTCATCCCTGTTGCCAGCAGAAATCACTTTTTCTACTCCCTATATCAGTGAAAATAACGGGATTCTCTTTGAGGTAACCCACAACAAGCCTGGGGAACCCTCCTATCCCACCTTTTTTACAGCCCAAATCGAAGGCGACTTTACTAATCCCCAGCAAATAACCAGCTATCCAGAGCAGCTTTCTTCCCTGCTGGGAGGAACAGCTTTAAGAATCAAAAACCGCTACGGTACCACCCACTACAATGTGGAAACAGGAGCCCTCCTTCATGGCATGGAGCAAAATGAGGAAATCATTCCCACAGAATCAGTAATTCCAGCGGCAGAATCTGTAAGTCCTGACGGAAAGTGGGTCTGTTCCATTCAGCGAACAGGAGCAGTAACTGGTAGTATCATTTTAAAAAATGCCTCTGGGTACACCCAGGTGGAGCTTGTAGCAGAAACTGAATTAAGCTTTACTAAGGTGCCTGTTCGTTGGTCTCCTGACAGCAAGTTTTTAATCTACGAAAAGCAGGGAAATCTCTATTTTACCGAGCCTGAATCCATGTTTAAAACCAATCAGGTGGCAGAGCATTTGCGAAAGGTAGGACCTGGTACCATTAATTGTGTAGATTGGGCTTCAGATAAAAATCTGGTGTACATTACCAATGACCTAGTGTATCGTATTCCTATCTACGAAATGTATACACGAGCCCTGTACTCAGACTTTGTGGGTATTGGTAGCATTGTAGGTCGCCTTCCCCATCCCTTCTCTGCCACTGATACCTTCAGTGTAAATGGAGATTGTACCGCTATGGTTATGGCAGGCCACCAGCGAACCATATCGTATTTTTCCCTGCCTGGTAGTGCCAGCTTTGTACGACAAATGTATACAGGAACCCAGGTTTCCCTAGTAGGAGCAACCCAAAACTGTCAATTTTTCTGGGACAGCTGGGGAAATCCTGTGCTCTGGTTCCAGTACCATACTGTGGGAACTACCGACAGCCAGGTGTACCGACTGGAAATTCACAGCGGGCAGGTACGAGCAACGGTGCTGGAAGTACCAGAAAATACCATGGAGCCCCAGCTTTCACCTGATGGGCAGCACATTCTCTGTAGAACAGAAGAACAGCTCCTCGTGTATTCCATCTCTGATTGGAAACAAGTTGCCTCTCTAGATTGCAAAAAGGTGATTGATTACGACTGGGGAAATAGTGAAAAGGTTTTTATCGGTACTCAAGAAGCTGTTTTGGAATGGAATATCCGTTCCAAAAACCAAAATGGAGTACAGGTGCTTTTTCCTGTTTCTGCTTCAGCCTATAGCTGGAATGCTACCACTGGCCATCCTATTTTGCAAACACCTTGGGGTATTATGGAATACCACCAAGATGCAGGTAAATGGTCGTATTCAGAGCTGGTGACAATGGATACACCTAAAACAGGCAACAGCAAGTATCGAGTATTTCTTGATGCCAGTCCCAACAAGAATTTCACCAACATGCCTTATATTAGAACATTAACGGGGGCTGCCACCACAAGCCCCTTCTATGAACCTGCCACAAAAAAGCAGGAAAAGCGACCTCAGGTGGCGATTACCTTTGATGCCCTGGACAACGCAGATGGATTGGCAACGATTCTCCACACCCTAGAAAAATATAATGTTCATTCCACATTCTTTATTAACGGAGAATTTATTCGTCGCTATCCTGCTGAAACAGGCCGCATTGTAGAAGCTGGACAGGAATGTGGTTCCATGTTCTACACAGCCTTAAATTTAACCTCCAACGAGGATTTTTTAATTGATGTAAACTTTATTCGTCGGGGTCTGGCTCGCAATGAGGATGAATTCTATGATTTGACTGGAAAGGAATTGTCCGTTATCTGGCATGCTCCCTTCTATGCCACCAACAAGGCGGTACTGGAAGCAGGAGACTTAGCAGGATATACCTACGTAGACAAAAGCATGGATTCCCTTGATACCGTTACCTTTGAACAGGCTGCAGTAACAGATATTTCTAGCTATAAAACTGCCACCATGATAATCCAGCAGATTGTAAATCAGCTAGAAGATGGAATGGTCATTCCTGTGGCTGTAGGAGTGAGTGCTGGAAGTCGAAAGGATTTCTTGTATGATAAGCTAGATTTGTTGTTGGTGGCAATCCTTGATGCAGGCTATGACATTGTAAGCGTCACCCAACTTTTGCAGGATTAAATATGGCAGGTAGCAATTTTGGAACTATTTTTAAAATTACCACCTTTGGAGAAAGCCACGGAGTAGGATTGGGAGTGGTGGTGGACGGTTGTCCTGCTGGTATTCCCCTAGATGAAGCTACTATTCAAAGGGAGCTAGACAGAAGACGTCCTGGACAGCATAGTGGGGAGTTCAACGCTGCGGTAACTGCAAGAAAGGAGGCGGATGCTTGCCAGATTCTCAGCGGTGTCTTTGAAGGAAAAACCACTGGGACTCCTATTGCCATGGTTATTTTTAACACATCTCAGCATTCCAAGGATTACAATGCCTTAAAGGATACCTTTCGTCCAGGCCATGCAGATTACACCTATACTCAAAAATATGGTTTTCGAGACCATCGTGGTGGAGGCCGTTCCTCTGGCAGGGAAACTGCCGCACGAGTGGCAGCAGGAGCTGTGGCCAAGGCCTTTCTTTCCTCCCGCCTCCCCTCCTCTTCTGTAATAGCCTTTACCCTGAAGGCTGCAGGAGTGGAATGCAAAAACATTGATCTTTCAGTAATTGAACAAAATCCTTTGCGGGCAGCAGACTTGGAAGCAGCCCAAGCCATGGCAGAGCAAGTTGACCAGTTGCGTCGCCAAGGAGACAGTGCAGGAGGAATTATCCAATGCCGAATCAATGGAATTCCAGCAGGCTTGGGAGAACCAGTCTTTGACAAGCTTGATGCAGAGCTAGCAAAGGCCATGGTTTCTATTGGTGCGGTAAAGGGAATTGAATTTGGAGCTGGTTTTGATGCAGCAGACATGACTGGTAGCACCATGAATGATGACATGTATACTACTCAAAACCAAGAGGGTACCACTACAGTAGCCTTTGCCACCAATAACGCAGGTGGAATTTTAGGTGGAATTTCCAACGGTAACGAAATCCGATTTAACCTAGCCATAAAGCCTGTTCCCAGTATTTTCCAGGAACAAAAAACCGTAACCCAAGAAGATGGAACCTACAAAGACACAAATCTTGCCATACATGGTCGCCACGATGTGTGTTTGTGTCCTCGTATTGTACCTGTGGTAGAAGCTATGGCTTGGATTACCCTGGCAGATATGTATTTGGTGAATGGGAGAAACTAAAAAGAACTGTCCCTTCCCACCGCACCTGTTACACTGAAGCAATAATCTTTTTCTGAAAGCTTTCCGTGGGATTGTTCCCATACACTAGCAAGGTAGCCTTGTGAAAATCTAAAAGCTGATGCAAGGCACAGGTTACCTCTTCCCTAGTGAGACTGTGAATCAAGTCGGCAATTTCTTGGGTAGTGCTTTGAGGAAAGCCAAAGCTATGGTGACGAAAAAGACGCTTGGAACGGTAGTCCATGTCTTCTGCGGCGATAATTTCCTCACCACAAATATGCTCACAGGCTGCATCAAGCTCATCCTGACTAAAGCCGTTTTCCTTCAACTGTCGCAGTTCATTGTATAGGGTGGCCACCACCTTTTGACTGTCTTTTTTTGCAGCAGAAGCATAGGCACACCAACAGGCCGCATCGCTATAATAGGTCATAAAGCTATAGACATTGTAGCTATAACCTCCTTCCTCTCGAAGCTTTTGGAATAACCGAGAGCTCATGGTATCTCCTACCAAGGCATTAGCCACCGCCCAGCAATAATAGTCCCGAGCAGATTTTGGCTCTGATACAGGAAGCTGCAAGAAAAATTGCATCTGACGGAAAGGTGCATCCTTAAACTGAATGCCCCCCTGCCACCGGGGAGCCCTCCCCTGCCGTCCATTCAAAGTGGCCACCTGGAGCCAATTCTTGCTACAGGCACTGCGAGGAGGCAAGGTTTCTGCCACCTGCTGCAACAAGAGAGTGTCCACATTTCCTGCAGCACAAATCACCAACGGCCCTGATACAATATGCTCCTTATACCACTCCACTAGGGTATCGCGAGTCAAGGAACCCACCTCATCTACGGTGCCTGCAATGGAGGCGGAAATGGGGTGATGAGGCCAAGCGGCTTCACTGGCAGCATCTAGGGCCGCTTCCTCTGGGTCATCCTGGGAAGAAATGATTTCGCTCTGGATTACTGCCCGTTCCCGCTCCAGCTCTTTTTCATCAAAGCGGGAGTTGGAGCACATGTCCACCAGCACCTCCAAGGCCTTGGCCAAATGGGTGGCCGGTACCACACAGTGAAGACACATAGTTTCTCGGTCCGTAAAGGCATTCAGGTAGCCACCAATGCGGTCAAAGGCCAAGGCTATATCAAAGGCGGAACGGCTATGGGTACCCTTAAAAATCATATGCTCCACAAAGTGGGATACCCCCCGCTGATTTTTTCCCTCATAGCGAGAGCCCACAGGAAACCAAAAGCCCACTGCAGCAGTATTTACCGTTGCAACAGGCTCTGTAATGAGTACCACATTGTTAGACAAAATCTGTGTTGTAACCGACATGGCGAACTTCACTCCCGAAAAAAAAGGCTGCCTACAGAAATCGTGATGAAGCATACTCCATCATAAAGTATACTTCACCACAATTCCTTGGCAGCCCCTGCTATAAACAGTGCAGTTTATTTCTTCTGATCCTCAAGGACATCGATGTAAGACAGGTTCAAGCGACCCATCTTGTCGATTTCCAAAAGTTTTACAGGAATCTGCTGACCTTCTTTAATCACATCGGTTACCTTCTCCACACGCTGGCGAGAAAGCTTGGAAATGTGACACAAGCCTTCCTTACCGGGAAGGATTTCCACAAAGGCACCAAAGTCCATAATTCTCTTTACAGTTCCGTTGTATATTGTTCCCACTTCTGGGTCTTCTACAATGGCCTTAACTGCAGCCTTAGCAGCATCAGTGGCCTTTCCGTTCTTACCGTAAATGATAACAGTTCCATCGTCCTCGGTGTCAATCTTTACATCGTGGGCAGCACAAATACCCTTGATTACCTTTCCACCAGGACCGATGAGGGCACCAATCTTGTCCACATCAATCTTCATGGATTCAATCTTGGGAGCATACTCGCTGATTTTCTCTGCGGGCTTGCTGATGGTCTGGTTCATGATGTTCAGGATGTGGAGACGACCACGACGAGCCTGATCCAGGGCCTTCTGCATAATCTCTGTGGTAACACCAGCAATCTTAATGTCCATCTGGAAACCAGT
>JAGCMR010000022.1 GCA_017646305.1 Spirochaetaceae bacterium | reverse complement strand
CTTTATGAACAACCCCGACGAGGAAACTGCGGTGGCTCAGTTCGGTAAGGACGACAAGTACTTTGGTGTGTGTACCTTAATGGTAACTATGCCTGGTTTGCCCATGTTTGGTCACGGCCAGATTGAAGGCTTTACAGAAAAGTACGGCATGGAGTTTACCAAGGCATATTGGGATGAAACTCCTGACGAAAATCTGATTCAAAGACATCAGCAGGAAATCTTCCCCTTAATGAAAAAACGCTATCTGTTTGCGGAGATTGAAAACTTCCTTTTCTACGACGTGTGGAACGAGGGGCAGGTAAATGAAAACGTCTTTGCCTATTCTAATCGCTGTGGCACGGAGCGGGCAGTTGTTTTCTACAATAACGTGTACCAGCAGGCTTCCGGCTGGATTAAGGAATCCTGCAAGTATGCAGTAAAAACTGGCAATGGTGATGAAATCCGCATGGAAACCCGCTCCATTGGTCATGCTCTTGGACTGAATCCCGATCCCAAGAACTACTGCATCTTCCGGGAACAGCGAAGTGGACTGTGGTTCATTCGTTCTGCTGCTGACATTTGCAACAACGGTTTGTATCTTCATTTGAACGGCTTTGAAACCCAGGTGATGATGGATATTTCTCAGGTAACAGATGATGAAACTGGCAAGTATCGTATCCTGTGCGAAACCTTGGCAGGAAGCGGTGTTTCCGACATTGAGACAGCTCTGAGAGAAATCTTCTTAAAGGATTTGTACAAGGCCTTTACCGCCGTCGTTTCCCCAGAATTCCTTGATCAGATGGCTATTTTCGGCATGACACCAGTGCAATTGCAGAATGCCAAGGTAAAGGTACCCACTGTAGCTGCTATTATCAAAGCTATTGAAGAACCTATGAAAAATTGGTTTGCTGTGGCAAATGAATTTATCGAAGGAAACTATGGTGCTTCTCAGGTTGTAGACAGAAAACTTTGCGGCAAGATGGATGCTGAAGAAAAATTGTGGACAGGCTTTAAGAAGAGCTTTGCCCAGTTGCTGAAGCATTTTGCTGAAGGACAAGAGCTTGTAGCTTCCAGTATCCGTGAAACAGTAGCAAAAACAACTGCCAAAACTGGTACAAAGGAGCCTGTTGCAGAAACTGCTTCCCAGCGTGCTTCTGCTGAAGTTGTTGCTGAAAACGTACCCTTTGAGGTAGCTCTTGCCCAAGGCATTCTGTCTCGGCCTGCTGCTACCCAAATGTTTGCAGGAATGGCAGTTGCTGCAAGTCTCCAGTCTGTGCTGGGAAGTAAGGCTACTGCCAAAGATGCTGCTGCCCTCGTTTCCTTGTGGGGCTTGGAGCGAAAATTGCAGGACTTGTTGCTGAATCGTGGCGTTCCTGTGGCAGCCACCAGTTTGCCACTGAAAACCATGGTGGTAACCTTCCCCTCCTTGGACTTGTTGAGCCAGTTGAAGGCATCCGATACCTCCAAGCTAGATACCAAGGCGGTAAAGAAGGTAGCTGGAATTATGGTAGACACTATTGTGCATAGCAAAGAAGCTAGTGTAGTAGCAGGTGTTAATCTCTTTGACAATGTGCTGTGGTTTAATCAGGAGCTTATGAGTGAGGCCCTGTGGTATGCTGTTGCAGTTCCTGCCTTCATTGGTGGTGGCTTAGGTGAATCCACCAAAGATGGTTTGGAGGCTGTAGCAAAAACCTTGGCCACTGCTCAGAAAAAGGCTGAATACCGAGCAGATCAGCTCTGTAAACTCCTTCCTCCTCCTGTAGTAGAAAAGAGTAAGGTGACAAAGGCTTCTTCCAAGAAAAAGCCAGAAGCTGAAAAGAATACTATTCAAAGTAAAGGAGCTAAGAAAACTGCTACAGTAAAAAAGGCTGATTCAAAAACTGAAAAAAAGGCCGATGAATCTAGCCCCAAGAAAGTGAAAAAGTAGTATCTTTATAGACGAAGACACTTCCTTGAATCTAAGATAAATTGATTTAAGGAAGTGAGCTTTTTTAAATCGAAATATATTTTAGGAGTGTTTATGAATAAACTAGGGAAAAAGAGTTTAGTATATTTTTTACTATTCAGTATTTTGTTTGGAGCCTTTGGGTGCATAGAGGAGGAAACTATGGCAAGTCAACTGAATGCAACAAAAAATGATGGCGAAGGAACCGTGGAAGCTGCTTCACAGGTGTATCTTGCGGGAGGTTGTTTCTGGGGTGTGGAGCAGTATTTTGCCTTGGTACCTGGAGTACTAGATGCAATGTCAGGATATAGTCAAGGAACTGTGGAGAAGCCCAGTTACGAAGAAGTCTGTACAGGTACCACTGGCCACACTGAGACGGTACAGGTGGTATATGATGCATCTGTGGTGAGCTTAAATCATTTGCTGAATCTATATTTTGACATCATCGATCCTTATAGCATTAACAAGCAGGGAAATGACCGTGGTCCTCAGTATAGAACAGGCATTTATTACACAAATGAGGCAGATGGACAGATTGCCCAAAACTTTATTGCAGAAAAGCAAGCCGCCACTGACAGAAAAATTGTGGTGGAGCTGGAGCCTGTAAAGAATTTTTTCCCAGCAGAGGAATATCATCAGGATTATCTTGAAAAAAATCCCTTTGGATACTGCCACATTAGTCGGGATAAATTCCGAAAGGCTGCAACTTCGGTGGATACAAGCTTAATTCCAAATCTCGGTGAAACAGTAAATCCTGAAGATGAGGTGAGCCAGCTGCCTTCCTTGGAGCAAGAGCGATATCCACGCCCCAGCAACGAGGTATTACAGGAAAAGCTTTCTCCCTTGCAATATGATGTTGCAGTGAAGGCTGCTACGGAGCGACCATTTTTCAATGAGTTTTGGGATAATCACGAAGCTGGCCTCTATGTGGATATTGCCACAGGTGAGCCCTTATTCCTTTCCACCGATAAGTTTGACTCTGGTTGTGGCTGGCCCAGCTTTACCAAGCCCATCGCCACGGAGCTAGTAACAGAGCTGGTAGACACGAGCCACGGTATGGTTCGGACAGAGGTTCGCAGCCGTAGCGGAGATATTCACTTGGGACATGTGTTTGACGATGGGCCTATTGCTGAAGGAGGATTGCGGTACTGCATCAATAGTGCTTCTTTGCGTTTTGTTCCTAAAAGCGAAATGGCTGCATCTGGTTACGGAGATTTATTACCCTTGTTAGACTAGAAGGTTCTCGTAATTTCCTAGGAGCTTAGTGCTTTTGGAAAAAAGGAATAGCTCCTGGACGGCGATATATTCGATTTTTTTCCTCTGGGCTTTGCTGGATTGCTATAACATATTCTGCCCATAATTTATCTGAGTGAGCAATGTGGTTTACAATCCAATCCAGCAAAAATTGATATAATTCCTGTCCCATAGCCTGATTTCCTCTGGCAATTTGTGGAACCTTAGTGGCAATTTTAGTAATAAAATTACTGTGCTCTTCCTTGTGTTGTGTGGTGGAAGGAAACATGTATCGTTCCATCAGCACTTCTTCTGCTGCGAAATGGTAGTGAGTGTAGTCCGCTAATTTTTTTAGGCAGCGTCCAACCTTAACAGGATAATCTGCAGGATGGCCGATTGCCACATCATAAAATTCATTCACAATAGACAGGAGCTTGCGATGCTGTACATCGATTTCCTCCACTCCAATACAGTAGGCATCTTGCCATTCAACTTTTTCCATTACCATACTCCAAACATTTTCTGTAACTAATCATAATTTCAAACAGCACATACTCATAAAATAATAAGTGCTTATATTTTCTTTTCTTCTATTGCCAATACATGCTCTGCCCAGAGGCTATCAATATGGGCAATGTGGTGGAGCAACCATTCGAGGAGGAAATCGTACAATTCCTGACCTTCTGATTGGTCTCCTTTTGCAATGTGGGGAATTTTTGAGTTCAACTGGTTAATAAAAATCTTGTGTTGAGCCTTGTGCTTATCTAGATCAGGATAATTATATTTCTCCATTAAGGCTTCTTCATAGAAAAAATGGTCGTAGGTATAGTCTGACAGCTTTTTAAGGCTTTTTCCCACATTTACGGGATATTCTTTGGGATCTCCAATGGTTGTATCGTAGAAATTGTTCATAATGGAAATCAATTTGTGGTGCTGTAAGTCAATTTCCTCTACACCCAGTTGATACACATCTTTCCACTCAATCTTGTCCACTTGTACCCCTCCGTTGTCATTTTCCCTAAGTATATATTTATTATACCTTAAAATAAGAAAATGACAACAGGTACAGTTTCTTTCAACAAGGCTGAAAGTCAAAGCTTGTTATTCAGATAACAACTTTTGGGCAAAGTCTTTTGCATGTTGAATCTTTTCCTCATCCATAAAATCAACATGGTAGCCTAGATGACGTTCTGCCAACATTCCCTTGTAGTTGAGTCGAGAGTGTTTGCAATAGCGAATCATAGCCTCTTCAAAAAGATCTGCTCCCTTTTCTGGCTTATACCCACAGCTGATTACCATTGCTAGGGACTTCCCTTCCCACAAGCGGGGCCCAGGATTTGGACTGTAAATCTTGTTCATGCCGTATACCAGACGATCCAAGGCAATTTTCATGGATGGGGTGCAGAACCAGCTATAAATAGGAGTTGCTAAAACAATTAAATCACTTTTCATGATGGCATCAAAAACCTGCTGTAAATCATCCTTTCGAGAGCAGTTAAACTGCTCATGATTTTTCTGGCAGCAACAACAGGCAACACAGCCTTCCAGCTTCATAGTGTGTAGATCAAAATCAAAGCAGGTGGCACCAGCTTTTTCCAGTGTTTCTACAAATGGAAGTAACAGGCTATTTGTATTTCCGTTTTTTCGTGGACTTCCCCGCAAAATACATACGTTCATATCTTCCTCCGTTCAGTATTGTACAGAAGATAGCTTTCGTTCTCAAGGGTGACAGGAGTTATTTTCCTCATGTCCGTTCAAGGCCTTGTGTAAGCCTGTTACAAGCCAGGGAATCTGCTCCTTTTTTAAGGCGGAATAGCTAATAACAAGGGTATTTGTTACATCCTCTTGATTCCTGTCTGTAAAGTGACAATACTGACTTAAAAAGGCTACCTGAATTCCTTCTGTATGTAAGTTTCTTTTGAGTATATCCTCCTTGCAGGATGTTTTAATTTTCAGCAAAAAATGAAGTCCTGAATCCTTGCCAGTTATGGTACAGCTCTCTACTAAAGGACTTCGGTTTAATTGGAGCAGCAGGCTGTCTCGTATATTCCGATAGTGATTTTTTCTGCGGGAAAGGTGCTTTTCGTAGTAGCCCTCTTGAATGAATCGTGCAAGAGTTAATTGTTCAATACTGGAAACCGTACAGGAATAAAAGCTGAGCTGCTGATGAAATTGTTGAACCAGATTCCAGGGTAAAACCATGTAGCTGATTCGGAGGGAGGGGGTAAGGGTTTTAGTAAAGGTATTCAGGTAGATAACCTGTCCGTGGCTGTCATTGGTGGAGCTGAGGGAAAAAAGTGTTTCTAAGGGGCGGCCAGTAAAGCGGAATTCGCTGTCGTAATCGTCTTCCAAAATGAAACGAGAGCCTTGTCGAGCCCAGGCCAAAAGCTCCTGACGTCGTTTTATGGGCATGATGATGCCTGTGGGAAAGTGATGGGCAGGTGAAACGAGAACAGCATCAAGCTGTTTTTCCTCTAGCTCTTGCAGAAGGATTCCTGAGCCATCCATTGTTACAGGACTCCAGTTTACTCCCATGGCCGTCATGATTTGAGCTGGCTTTTGATACCCTGGATTTTCCACTCCGTATCGCAAGTTGCGACCTAAAAGCTGTAGGGCAAGGGAGTATAGATATTCTGTTCCAGCGCCAATGATTACCTGCTGAGGCTGCACCTTCATGTTCCGAAAGGTTCCTAGGTAGGATGCAATGGCTTGACGTAATTCCAACAGCCCTTGTGGTGGTAGGGGAGAAAGAATACGCTTTTTTGATTCATGTAAAACCTTTCGCATAAGACTTGCCCACAGGGAAAAGGGGAAGAGCTCCTGGTGAATGTGGGCAGCCTGTAGATTGATTTCAGCTTTTCCCGTTTGATTAAAGGCTTTTGTATTGTCTGATGCATGAAAAAGCTGGTTGTCAGTACTGTTTGTTTGTTGAATTTCACCTTGTTTTTCCCTCTGTATTTTTTTCGGTGACTGTAAAGAAGAAAATGCTTCCAGCTCTGTTACAAAATACCCTCGTTTTTCTTCTGAATACACATAGCCCTCGTCAATGAGCTGCTGATAGGCATTCTGTACGGTAATGACACTTATTCCAAGGTGGGAAGAAAGACTGCGTTTTGATGGGAGCTTTTGATTGGACTGTAAGCTTCCCTCCAAAATTCGTTCTTTGAGCTGAAGATATAAAAAATCTGTCAGACTTCTGCTACCTCTCTGGGAAAAATCTATGGTAATCATAATCTGATTATATAAAAATTGATTAAAAATGAATATATACATCATACCAGATTTTATATATGATGCCTTCACTGGTAAGTTCTTTTAGCGAGAATATTTTTGGTTAAGGATTTTCAAGAACTTGCCTTTGAGGAGTAAGCTAATGGATAAGAGACTTTTAACAATTCAAGACATTTCTTGTGTGGGTCAGTGTTCACTTACAGTGGCCTTGCCCATTATTTCAGCCTGTGGTATAGAGACTGCTGTTCTGCCAAGCTCTGTTCTTTCCACCCACACTGCTGGTTTTTCTGGCTTTACCTTTCGTGATTTGACAGATGATATGGAGGGGATTCTTGCCCACTGGAACAAAGAAGGGCTGAAATTTGACGCCTTTTACACTGGTTATGTAAGCAAATCTCAGATTCCTTTGATTCTCAAAATTATGGAAGAAACCGCTAATACTGGAGCCCTGCGGATTGTAGACCCTGTAATGGCAGATCACGGTAAATTGTATCCCGGATTTGACGCCGACTTCCCTGCTGAAATGGCCAAGCTCTGTAAGGGTGCCGACGTGATTATGCCAAATCTTACAGAAGCAGCCTTCCTGTTGAACGAAAAATATGTTGGTGACAATATCGAAAAGGAGGATTACGATGAAGCCTACATTGTAGGACTTTTGGAGCGATTGATGGGATTGGGAGCAAAGAAGGTTCTTTTGACTGGTGTGTGCTACGATCCTAGGGAATTGGGCTGTGTATGCTACGATGGAACTAAACTGGAATACTATTTCCGTAAACGACTGAATGCCCAGATGCACGGAACTGGCGATGTTTTTGCTTCTACCGTTGCTGGTGCGCTTTGTCGTGGCAAGTCCCTGATTGATGCCGCTGCCCTTGGTGCTGACTTTGTAATTGAGTCCATGAAGGCTACCCTAGATGATGAATCCCACTGGTACGGAGTTAAATTTGAAAAAGCCCTCCCTTGGCTGGTTCAACACATTTAATCTGAAATAAAAAATACCCACCAAAAGGTGGGTATTTTTTTAGAGAATTTTGCCCAGAAAAATTTTGTAAGTCTGAGCGCAGATCGAGCGTCCCCATCCGAGAGTTTTGCAAAGCAAAACTCTGTAAGTTCGAGCGAAGCTCGAACGTCATTCCCCAACGTCACCACTGGGAGTTTTGCAAAGCAAAACTCTGTAAGTTTGGGCGTAGCCCAAACGTCATTCCCAGCCAAATTTTGCTGGTGGTTTATCGGTAATATCGTAGTAAACAGCATCCACAAAGGGCAACTGTACTAATCGCTCCATAATGGCATCTAAAACCAGATGGTGCATGTGGGAGAATTTTCCCGTAATAACATCCTCTGAATCCACTGGACGTAGCACAATACTACAATACTGGGGAGTTGAGGCATAGGGAAGGTTTATGGTAAGGTGCTGAAAAATTTCTTCGTACCAGCCAAAACGCTTTAATTCATCTAGAACAATGAAATCTGCTTCTCTGGTTTGATCTAAGCGGTCTTTACAGCAATAGCCTTCCTGGAGTCGCAAGTCAGTATTTGGCCGTTGGTAAAGCTTTACTACAACGCGACTCACTTCGGGGAGGGAGTCTGTGATAAAGCTAGAAACTCGCTCCAAAACACGCCAGCGTGGAATATGGTACCAAGGTGCATCCTTTTTTTCTTCTGGTAATTCTGTAGCTTCTGGGTCTAACTGATTTTCTGTGGCTTGGAGCAGGGTGAGCCAATTTCGTGGCCCTGTGGTATCAAAGGTGAGTGCTACAGGAAATCCAAAAATTTGCTTTCCGTTTTTTATACCAGCAGCCTTTACGGGGAGCATGGTAGCTGAGGTGGCTTGCATTCCCTCCTTGTTAATCAGGTTTAGCAGCTTCACTTGGGTTTGAGCTAACTGTCCTTCTTCTTGGTAGGTTAGTTCTCCAGTGCTACACAAGACATTGATTGCCAAGCCTGGCTCTGGGAAGGGATGACGATGAGCCATTTCATCCTGTAATCCCATTTTACGTCCTAGCTCCCGCACTTCATCTCGATACAATTCCTTCAACGGCTCTAAAACGGCTCCCTTATCAATAAGGGCTTGAACTCCAAATGATGTTGGAGTGGGGGAGGACAGAGCTTCACTGCTGTCGATATATGACCTATTCTCGGAATAGAGTGTGTTTATGGCTACAAGCCACTCATCCTCATGGAGTCCTAATTTCCCCATCATTTTATTTCGTACGTGGCGGAAATAGGCTGCTTCCAACAAGCGCTTTTTTTTGGGATTTGTTTCCTTTCCCATTACCTTTAAAAAGCTTTCTGAAGCATTGGCAACCACAAAATTGGTAAAACCAAAGTCTCGGTATCTAGTGGCAATGGCCTTGCTTTCATTCTTTCGCAAAAAACCGTTGTCTATGTGGATACCTAAAACCCTTTTTTGTCCGAGGGATTTATTAAGTAAGGTGAAAGCTACGGTGGAATCTACTCCACCTGAAAGAAATATCAGAACATTTTTATCCTTGGCGGTAAAACGGATTTTTGCCAGCATAAGCTCTAGCACAATATCCTGATCCCAGTTTTTTTCCATACCGCAGAATCGAACAAAATTTTCCAGAATTTCCTTGCCACATTCTGTTTCATTGGCTGCGATATTACACTGAAAGCCAAATCGACCTTGGTTTAAATCCTGTACTGCTGCATATTTACAAACCTTGGTGGAGGCTACTACTTCAAATCCCTGTGGTAATTCCAGTATCTCTTCTTGATGAGCCATAGCCACTGTGGTGGTTTCTTCCACATCAAGGAGGAGGGGGCTGTAGGTGGAAATATTTTGATGGAGCTGGGCAGTTCCAAACTCTCCAATAAGGGCCTTACCCACAACTCCTCCATACAAATGGACTAAAAGATGATGTCCATAGCCAATGCCCAAAATGGGAATTTCCAAAGATAGAATTTCCTTGTTGAAGGGTATTGGTGTGTTTGCACTTATTGAATAGGGCCCATCGGAAATGATGATTCCTGTAGCACCTTTTAAGGCTTCTAGGGAGGTAGAAGGTTGTTGAATCTCTGAATGATATCCCAACAATCTCAGTGTCTTTGTTATTTTATGAGCATGCTGATTTTCAAAATTCAATACAACAATCTTCTGCCAAGCCATTTCAATTCCTATGAATTAGAAGTAGTATTTGAGTTCGCTACGGAAGCAGCGATAAATTCTCGGAACAGGGGATGGGCTCTGTTGGGGCGTGACTTGAATTCAGGATGGAATTGAGCACCCACCATCCAAGGATGGTCAGCCTGCTCAACAATTTCTACCAAATTTCGCTCAGGGTTAATTCCTGTGAGACGGAGGCTGCTTTTTTCAAATTCCTCTCGATATTTGTTGTTGAACTCATATCGGTGGCGGTGGCGCTCCCATATATTTGTACTACCATAGGCT
>JAGCMR010000182.1 GCA_017646305.1 Spirochaetaceae bacterium | reverse complement strand
ATCACTACTGGCAACAAAGAAAACAAAAAGCTAAAGGCACAGGCAGAAGCATAAGTTAATAAATCATTCTGAATAAAGAAGTTACTGGTGAGAAAGGCTTCCTGCACAAAGGTTCTCAGTGTGTACCGCTTTGTTTTTTTGTGAGTAGGATTTTGTTGCTCCATACTTCCACTATATCCCAAATCCCGTGGAAAGGCTAGAAAAATAATTCTAGCCAATAAATTTGACTTATAGTAGTATTGTAGCCTATTCTTGGAAGAAGTGTTGTTTTTTGTTACAATCCACAATGTTTTTAGGAGGATGTATGAAGCAGATTGAGGTAGTTGCCGCAATTTTTACTAAAATGAGTTTTGAAAAGGGCTACGAGATTTTTTGTGTCCAACGGCCAGGGCCAAAGCCAGGGAAGGAACCAAAGGAAACAGATTTTAAGTGGGAATTTCCCGGTGGAAAAATAGAGGAAGGGGAAAGCCACGAAGATGCCCTGAGACGGGAGATTTGGGAGGAATTACAAGTTACCATTTCCGTAGATGATTTTCTCATGACGGTGGAGCATCAGTATACTAATTTTAAGGTAAAGCTCCATTTCTATTACTGCACCCCCAATGGCCCCTTTGAGATTCAAGAGCATATAGATTCTTGCTGGCGTAGTTTGGATACAATAGAAGAACTGGATTGGGCAGCGGCAGATTATCCTGTACTGAAGCGCTTGCAGGAAATACAGGATGCTGAACAGCTGGAACGATTTTGGAGCATGACGTGCTAGGTATCTTTCTTGATTTGCAATCCATCTTCGAATTACTAATTTAGCAAGAATTCTTTCAAAATTATTATTTTTTCATCTTCTGTGTAACGAAATGTAATTTTTTTGGTTTGCTCTTTTGCAATCATTTAGATATACTTTTGTGCAAAGAATGAGATTGTTATGAAAAAGCTACTTTTTTTTACAGTATTATTGAACCTTGTACCCCATATTTGGTCTTCCACCCCAGAGCTCAAAGAGTTGATGCGTCAGTCTCAACCCTTTGACCGGGGCTCTCCACTTTCAGCTTCTGTGGATGCTCTCATTACCTCAAAGAAGGGTAAGGAAACCTTGATGAAATACAATATGTATACCTTACGTGGCGACGGAAAAATCAATGTAATGATTGCTTTTTCTGCTCCTAATTCCTTCGATGGAACAAGAATTCTTACTTCCGTTCCAGAGGAGGGAGGAGTACCTGGAGTGTCCATCAAGTTCAAATCATTTTTTGCCATCATGAAGATTCCCTTTGTCAATTCCGACATGTCCTTTTTTGGCATGGATTTCAACACGGGAGACATGAATCCTAGAAATGCAGCCTTTGATACCTATACCTTGTTAGAAACTAATGTTTTGGAAGAAGGTGGCGTAGGCTGTATTGTGGAAGCTTTGCCCCTAAAAGAAAAACTTTACGACAGAATCCTTCACTATGTGGATCTCGAGAAGAAGATTATTTTCAAAAGTGAAATGTACAATAAAAAAGGCGAGCTTATTAAAGTAATGGAAGTATTGGAATGTGTCCCTATCCAAAATATTTGGACAGCTACCCAGGTGCGGATGCAGGATTTAAAATCTGGCTCCAATACGGTGCTTACTTTTAAAAGCGTTGTATATCACGGAGATTATTCTTCGTACGTAAATGAAGACTTCCTTAAAACTGGTGAGCCTCAATAGCTTCCTTTTGATAAAAACTCCAAAATTAACAGTTGATTTTGGAGTACTACTTCACTTTACCTAGAAATCCTTTTACAGTATACTGTTCTCGTTATGGAAATTAGCTTTGTAATGTTAAAGCCTGGTGTTGTCAATCGCCGGATTGTAGGAGAGGTTATCTCTCGTTTTGAGCGGAAGGGATTGCAGTTGGTGGGGATGAAGATGATTCGCGTTTCCGACGAGACAGCTGCCAGTCATTATGCTGAACATTTTGGCAAGTCCTTTTATCAGGAACTTGTAGATTATATTACCAGTGGGCCTGTGGTGGCCATGGCTTGGCAGGGAGATGATTGTATTGCCCTAATACGAAAATTAGTAGGAGCCACCAAACCCTCCGATGCTCAACCAGGAACTATTCGAGGTGATTATTGTACCCACACCAATCACAATGTGGTTCATGCTTCAGATTCTCCAGAAAGCGGTAAGCGAGAAGTTGCCTTGTATTTCAAAGATGAAGAGCTGTGTTTCTGGCAAGATGAACTAGAATGTTGGATGTAGGGAGGAGAAGATGAACACTAAATCCGTAGGTGTTATTGGTGCAGGTGCTTGGGGAACAGCTGTTGCACAAGCGCTTGCTCGTGGTGGGAATAAAGTAGAGATTTGGGCTCGTGAACAAGATGTTGTCGATAGCATTAATCATGAGCACGAAAATATCCGGTTCCTTCCTAAATTCAAGCTATCTGAAAATCTTTCGGCCTCAACTGATATTGTGAAGGTAGCTCAGGACAAGGAGTTCTTGATTCTTGCAAGTCCTTCTCTGTATTTGGCTTCTACAGTGGCCCAGATACTGGATGTTCCTTCCATAAAGGATGGTTCCACCTGCATCGGTGTTCTGACAAAGGGCTTTGTTCCCTCTGACAAGGGCCCCCGCCTTATCCTTGAAACACTGGAAGCGGTGCTGCCTCCTGTGTATGCCAAGAGTTTGGTCTATATTTCTGGCCCTAGTCATGCTGAAGAAGTTGCCATGGGTAAGCTGACAGGTCTTATTGCTGCCAGCGAAAATCCCATGAATTCCATTCGTTTCCGAGAATTGCTCCGTGTTCGGGGCCTCATGGTATATTCTAGCCTTGATGTGGTAGGTGTGCAGATTTGTGCTGCTGCTAAGAATGTTATCGCTGTAGTGTTTGGAAGTCTTGATGCTGTGGCTGAAACCTCAGACTTGTTTGGTGATAATGCGGAATCCCTGCTGTTGGCCGCTGGTCTTGATGAAATTAGAACCTTAGGCTTTGCCATGGGAGCTACCCATGCAGAAACCTTCAGTTCCATTGCTGGCGTAGGAGATTTGGACGTAACCTGTCGCAGTAAATATGGTCGTAACCGTCGCTTTGGTCACGAAATCATCCAGAAGGATTTATTGAAAGGATTTTCCAGCCTAGATGACCTTATCGCCCACATTGGTGACATTGGTTATTTGCCAGAAGGTGCTGTAGCCTGTAAGTATATTCATCAAATCTGTGAGGAAAAGGGCTTAAAGCTTCCTATTTGTGACGGTTTGTATAGAATCTTGAACAAGGAAATTGCTCCCATAGATTTCATGTACGAGTTGCTTGGTCAGCCACTTTTAGGCTTAAATTAAGGAGACTTTCATGGAATATATTGATGGAGGAGTAGCTGCTCCCCAGGGCTTTACCACCAATGGTGTGCTTTCAGGTATTAAAGCTAGCAGAACAAAGCCAGACACAGCCTTAATCTTTTCTGAAAAAGCCTGTGCTGCCGCTGGTGTCTTTACTACAAACAAAGTGCAGGCTGAATGTGTCAAGCTTTCCCGAAACCATGTGTCCGATGGTAAAGCTCAGGCAATTATCGTAAACTCTGGCAATGCCAATGCCTGTACTGGAGAGCAGGGAGCTCAAGCTGCCCGTCGCATGGCTCAAGTTGCAGCAAGTCAGTTGCATCTTCAAGAAACGGATGTACTTGTCTGTTCCACTGGTGTTATTGGACAGCAGCTTCCTGTAGAAAAGATTGAAGCAAAAATAGCGGACTTGGTAGCAGGTCTTTCCAAGGAGGGCCACCAGGCTGCCCGTGAGGCTATCATGACCACCGACACCCGCTACAAGGAAGCTGCGGTGGAAACAAGTATCGGTGGTAAAACTGTTCGCCTAGGAACCATGGCCAAGGGCTCTGGTATGATTCACATCAACATGGGAACCATGTTAGGCTTTATCACCACAGACTGTGCTATTTCTCCTGCTATGCTGGCTAAGGCATTGCGGGAAAGTGTGGCTGGTACCTACAACTGTGTTTCCGTAGATGGCGACACTAGCACCAACGATACCCTGCTGATTCTTGCCAATGGCATGGCGGGAAACCAAGAAATCACCACGGAAAATCAGGATTATCAGGACTTTTTGTTAGCCTTGAATCACCTGAACACCATCATGGCCAAGCGTATTGCTGCCGACGGAGAGGGAGCAGAGCACTTAGTGGAATGTCAGGTAAAGGGGGCTGCTTCTGTGGAAGATGCCCGTATCCTTGCCAAGGCTGTCATTTCTTCCAATTTGGTAAAGGCTGCCTTCTTTGGAAAGGATGCTAACTGGGGACGAATCCTCTGTGCCATGGGATATTCTGGCGGAAATTTTACCCCAGAAAAAACAAGCGTTTCCTTTGTAAGTAAGGCAGGAAGCATTCAGGTGTTCCAAAAGGGGGTTCCCTTGAACTTTGACGAGGAGCTTGCTCGAAAGATTCTGTCCGAGGATGAAACCTGTATTGAGGTGGAATTGCAGGATGGAGAATGCTCTGGTACTGCCTGGGGATGTGACCTTACCTACGAGTATGTAAAGATAAACGGAGACTACCGCACTTAATGGGGTAGCCGAAAGCACTGCTTGCCCTGCAACTCATTGCGGGGCTTTTTTATAGAAGGATAAAGAAATGGATATTACCAATGAAGAATGGGCTGATGTACTTGTTCAAGCCTTGCCCTATTTCAAGCAGTTTGTTGGAAAAACCGTAGTGGTAAAATACGGTGGAAATGCCATGCTTAACGAGGAGCTGAAATCTGCCGTTATGCAGGATATTGTGCTCTTGAACACCATCGGTGTCCATGTGGTGCTGGTTCACGGCGGCGGTCCTGAAATCAATGCCATGCTGGAAAAAGTAGGCAAGGAGTCTCGTTTTGTAAATGGCCTCCGTTACACCGACGGAGAAACCATGGAAATTGTCCAGATGGTTCTCACTGGAAAGCTGAACAAGGATATTGTGGGGCTTTTGCTTCAAAACGGCGGTCGTGCTGTTGGCTTAAGCGGCGTGGATTCAGGACTGCTGCGGGCAAAAAAAATCGATTCCAATGGAGAAGATTTAGGCTACGTAGGTGATGTTACAGAAGTTCATCCAGAAATCATCCAATCCTTGCTGAATCAGGGCTTTATCCCAGTGGTTTCCACCGTTGCTTTGGGAGAGCAAGGGGATATGAACCGCTACAACATCAATGCTGACACCGCCGCCGCCAAGATTGCAGTGGCCTTGAAGGCAGAAAAATTCGTTCAGCTTACCAATGTTCCCGGTGTACTGCGTGACGTAAAGGATCCTTCCAGCCTCATCAAGCGCATTGCCCGTGATGCCATCCCCTCAATGATTGCCACTGGCGTTATTTCCTCCGGCATGATTCCCAAGATTGAGTGCTGCTTCGAGGCGTTGAAGGGTGGTGTCCCCCGTACCCACATCATCGACGGTCGTGTTCCCCATTCCCTCCTCATCGAAATGTTCAGCGATAGAGGCGTTGGTACCATGATTCTATAGCCTCTATCGCCACGATAGAGGAGTAGGGACGATGATACTATAACCGAAGTCGCACGGTCGAGGCGTTGGTAAAAATAAAAATCCTGCCAAGAAGCATTAAAATTGATGCTTTCAGGCAGGATTTTTTGGACTATATATATGCTTATAACTCAGTAACGAATAGAGATTTTAATTATAAAGATTTGCTGGAGGAATACATTTGTGACCAGAAGCTGGAAATCATTGACAAGGAATGCAAAAAAAGTGTGCATGGCTGATTTCTTCTGGAATCTTGGGCGTACCTTCCCCCATGCAATACTGACCATTTTTTTGATGCGGCAGGGTTGTACACTCACCCAATTGGCTGTATTGCAGTCCATTTATATGGTGGTGGCAATGCTCACAGAGTTTCCAAGCGGGGTATGGGCGGACGTCTTTTCAAGAAAGCTTATATACCTCCTTTCTTTGGTTGTGCTGTTTTTGTCGTACCTGTCAATTGGGTTTTTCAGCAATAATTTCACTGTGTTGTGCATTTCCTACGCATTGTATGGCCTGAGTGTTTCTCTAAAATCTGGAACCTTGGAAGCAGAAGTAATACTGGAATTGTCACAGTCAGAAGAGCATATCAAGGAATACAGTATCATATCTTCGTACCTGTTGAGTATTTCTTCCATCATGGGAGGACTCATCGGAAGTTTCTTGTATCCCTATCTGCATGAGAATATCTATATCATCTCGCTCTTTCTTTTTTCCACTGCCTTTTTCTTCGCATTGTCCTGTTCCTTCGGTGGCAAAAGAGCGGTTTCACAAAGTGGCAGGCACAGCTTGTACAAGGAGATAGTGGAAGGGCTTTCAATCATACGAGACTCCAAAGCCTTGCGCTGCATCCTTGGTCTGCTTGCCGTCTCAATGCTATTTACGCAGCCGTTCTTCCAGTATTGGCAGGTCTTGTATCAAAACAGCAATGTGCCGGAGCAATATTTTGGTCTTATATACATTTTATTTCAACTCTGTAGTGTGATTGGAACTGCCATATACGGAAGGCTAAAAGTACGGAATCAGCAGAGTATTGTGATATTGGCCATCATTCCTGTCATTTATGGGATGATAAGTCTTTTCCCATGGGTGTCGCTGGTTGCCCTTCCACTGTCCGTCATCACTTTTTATGTGTATGGAATGCATCTGGATGTTCTCCAGAAACAGCACGCACCGCCAAGGCACATAAGCAGCTTCTTGTCTTTATCTGGGACAATCCAGAATATAGCGTCTATTGCCAGTCTGTTCATTATGGCCAGTTGTATCAACAAGATTGGAATAAAATGGGCATATTTCATAGTGTTTATACTGTTTGCCCTTAGTGCGGATATTCTGCAGCTCCTGCTGAACGGAACCGTTGCTCAAGATACAGAAAGTCAGGAGACTGAGTTATTGGATTAGAACTTATCTAAGGAACAAAATCTTGCAGATGCATAAATCGATTTAAAATAAAAAAAAAGCTGGCAACTACCTACTTTCCCGCGGATGCAGTATCATCGGCGTTGGAGGGCTTGACTTCCGTGTTCGGGATGGGAACGGGTATTGCACCTCTACCATGGTCACCAGCAATGGTGATATACTATCAGAACGCATAAATCTTGTCAACAGTAAAAAAGATTTTTTTTCAAAAAAATATATTTTTTAGTAAGAAAAAGAATGAAGAGTTTAGATATGTTGGAAAATGATTTAAAATAAAAAAAAGCTGGCAACTACCTACTTTCCCGCGAATGCAGTATCATCGGCGTTGGAGGGCTTGACTTCCGTGTTCGGGATGGGAACGGGTATTGCACCTCTACCATGGTCACCAGCAATAATGGTATACTATCAGAACACATAAGTCTTGTCAAGAATAAAAAACGTGTTTTTCAAAAAAATTATTTTTTTTTGCCATAAACAGCTAAAATAATCCCTTGCTTTCAAAACTTCTTTTCTATAAAATGATTTTTAACGGAGGAATTGGCTATGGATAAGGTGATAGCAAATAATTACGGAAGTTTTGAAGTTGTTTTCCAACGGGGAGAAGGTTCCCGTTTATATGATATTTCAGGTAAGGAATACATTGACTTTGTTTCTGGAATTGGAGTGAATTGTCTTGGCCATAATCACCCTGCCTTGGTGAAAGCAGTTCAAGAACAGGCTACAAAACAAATCCACATTTCCAACTACTACAACTCTGATCAAGGGTTGGCCTTTGCTCAATCTCTTCTTGCAGTCACCTCCATGGATAGAATCTACTTTGGAAACTCTGGAGCAGAAGCCAACGAAGCAGCCATTAAGCTGGCTCGAAAATACGGTTGGCTCAAGAGCCAGGCCGAGGGAAGTTGCAAGCCTCGGAACGTCATCGTCACCTTGGAAAAATCCTTTCATGGGCGCACCTTGGCTACCCTGCGAGCCACTGGCCAAGAAAAATTCCATGTTCCCTGTTTTGAGCCCTATCCTGAAGGCTTTCGTCACATTGTTGCAGGAGATTATGCTGCCTTAGAAACAGCCTTTGATGAAACAGTTTGTGGCTTTATGATGGAATGTGTACAGGGTGAGGGTGGAGTGAATCTTGTAGACAAGGAATGGGCCCAAGCTGCTGCAACTGCCGCTCACAAGGCTGGAGCCATTGTCATTTGTGATGAAGTGCAAACGGGAATGGGCCGTACAGGAAGTCTTTTGGCCAGTCAGGATTTAGGTATTCAGCCAGAAATTGTTACCCTAGCTAAGGGTATTGCTGGTGGTGTTCCCATGGGAGCTTGTCTGTGGCGGGGGAGTGTAAAGGATGTGTTCGTGGCAGGAGACCATCAGTCCACCTTTGGAGGAAATCCTTTGGCCTGTGCTGCTGGTAGTGCCGTGTTGAGTCAGCTTACAGCACCAAGATTTTTAGACAGAGTAAAGGAAGCAGGAGAATTCATCCGCAAGGAAATTGCTTCTTGGAATCTGAGCTGTATTCAGAATATTCGTGGTAAGGGCTTGATGATTGGTGTTGATGTAGAGCAGTCAGCAGCCCAGGTACAGAAGGCCTGTTTAGATAGTGGCTTGTGTATTTCTACCGCTGGAGTCAATACTCTGCGCTTTTTACCACCATTAGTTATTTCAGCCCAGGAGATAAATACTGGCTTAAAAATTCTAAAAAAAGTACTCGAAAGTTAAATTTTTTTTTCTTTTTTTTTACAAATTAAACAACAAGTTTTGTTTTTATTTGGTAAGAAATGACAGTAAATGCATGTTTTTCATACTAAAAACCGTGATTTTAATCTAAAGTCACGGTTTTTTGCTATTAAAAAGCATTTGACATCTTAAATATTTGGGTATATAAATATTTATATTGAGTGTGAACGAACATGGGAATATTTTCTTTTGATTTTATCGAAAGACTTTATTTCCCTGGTCGAATCTTTTCGTGGAGGAAAAATATGAAAAGAATTGTAGCTGGTGCTTTGGCCTTGGCCTGTATCGGTGGAGCTGTATTTGCCGGTGGTGCAAAGGATACTGGTTCTGTTGTTCTGAACAAGGACAAGCCTTTGGTATTCTTCAACCGTCAGCCTTCTGACCCTGTTTCTGGTACTATTGACATGGATTCAATGAACTGGAATGCCAATACCTACTATGTTGGTTTTGATGCCGCTGGTGGTGGTGCTGTTCAGGGTAAGTTGATTACTGATTTCTTGGCTGCAGCTCCT
>JAGCMR010000181.1 GCA_017646305.1 Spirochaetaceae bacterium | reverse complement strand
GGCTGGAGACGGAAGCTATCGTGAGTTCTTGAGCAACGAAACTCGTTACTCAGCTCTTGCTCGCAAGTTCCCAGAGCGTGCAGAAGCCTTGTTCAAGAAGAGCGAGGATGTTGCAAAGGCTCGTTACGAACACTTGCAGCGACTCATTGAGTTGTACAAATAAGCTACATGCTTAGCCTACCTTTTGGTAGGCTGGCTTTAGCCAGATGAAGGCCGGTGTCATCCCTGTGGTGGCGCTGGCCTTTTTTATTCACTCTTAGTGAAACTGAATAAAGTTGTATGTGGCGAATACAGTAAAATTGGGATATAATGATATATATGTTTCAGTTTTTACAGGATGAGGGCGTTTCTCCTCAAATTATACAGGGAATAAAGGATTTTCGGGCAGCTCATGGCTTAGGGGATGATAATCGTATTCCAAAGCCACGGTACAAGTATTTTGGGCCACGGATTTGGGAGCAGGCAGCAGCAGCTTTGCTTTGTGGACAAAATCTGCTTCTGGTGGGACCAAAGGCTTCTGGAAAGAACGTACTGGCAGAAAATTTAGCTGCTGTGTTTGGTCGACCTATTTGGGATATTTCCTGTCACGTTAATACAGATGCAGATTCCTTGATTGGAACAGATACTTTTCGTAACGGAGAGGTTCAGTTTCGACCAGGGCCAGTATACCATTGTGTTAGCACAGGTGGCTTTGGTGTGCTGGATGAAATCAACATGGCAAAGAATGAGGCTTTGGCGGTGCTTCATGCCTTGCTGGATTTCCGTCGGGTAATTGATGTACCTGGCTACCAGCGTTTGAACATGCATCCTGCCACTCGGTTTATTGCCACCATGAATCAAGGCTATGCTGGTACTAGGGACTTGAATGAGGCTTTGGCTTCTCGCTTTGTGGTGATTCTCATGCCAGAAATTGCTTCCGATGCCTTGGTGCGGCTTTTAACAAGGGAATTTCCTTCGTTGACAATAGCCTTTGCTGCTGATTTAGCTCGTGTCTTTATGGATATTCAAAGAAAAACCTCTGGTGCTGAGATTTCTTCTCGGCTGCTGGACCTGCGGGGCTTGCTGGACAGTGTTCAGCTTATGGGAATGGGTATTGAACCCTGGGTTGCCCTTGATATGGGTATTACCAACAAGTCTAGTGATGAGTTTGAGCGTTCCCTTTTGCAGGATATTATCCGAGGACGAATTCCTCAAGGGCTTTCCGTGGATACTATTTTTAGTGAAAAAGCCTCCATTCTAAGCTAATTTTGGTGCTTGTATGAATGCCTCTCCTATTCAGCAGCGGCGGGCCAAAAATATTTTGTGGTCTGCAGCAGAAAATTATCAGATAGAGCCGCACTTCCTTTCCTTTGACCATGAAGGAGAGGCAAACTTTTACCTTAACTTGATAATCGGGCTTGTGTACAAATGGCTAGATTGGGAAAAGCTTGTAGTTTTGTTTGATAGTTTTGAAGGAACCCTGAAGGAAGAAATCTACGACGGGCTTTTGTGGTTGGCTTTGGAGCAGGTGGTGTATGAAAAGGAATTACCTTTACGGCCTGTTCTAGAGGCTTTACGACAAGAGCATTGTAAAAAAATGATTGGAATGTCCGTCTGGTTGATGGAAACAGATCGTCTGGTTCATTATCAATGTGCCTGGTGTATGGAAAACCTGGGGAAAAAGCCCTTTCTTGTTCCTAAGGATGCAAAGCTTTTGCAAGCATTACGATTCAAGGGGGAGTGGGACACAGATTATATTATTGAAGCCTATAAAGAAGTAATAAAAAAATATTTTAAGGTTGAGTTTGGTCAGCGACAAAAGCGTACTGGAAAAAAGAAGGCATCAGTATTGCAAAAGCTATTCAAACGACGCAGACAGGTTCCAGGACGAATGTTTCGTGCCAGTGATGTACGGGATGAGGATAGTGCTCCAAGGCGTTCTGCTTCTTCTGGTAGTTTGTGGACAGGGGGATCCATTAAGATTGATGAGGAAACCTGTAGAGAGCTGGAAAAGAAATTTGGTCCCCAGGTGTATTCTCAAAATGAAAGAATCCAGATAGAAAAAGAGGTTTGCCAGGATGTACATAGAAACAATCACCTATATTTTGCTGGAGCCCAGACTAGTTCCCAGCAATATCAGCTGAATCGCAGTCATTATCAGGAAAATAGGGCCGCCTACGATAATGCTATCATTCGACTGCGAGACAAGCTGAAAAATCAGCTAACGGTACAGGTTCCTCGTGATAAAATAAAATCCTCTTGCGGAAAATTGAATTGTACTAAGGTGTGGCGCAGTCAATATCTGGAGGATAATCGCATTTTTTTTCGGAATCAAGAATATCCTGAACCAGTCTTTTCTGTGGACATTTTGATGGATGCATCTCACTCCCAGTCATCACGGCAATCCTTGTTGGCGGCACAGGGCTACATTATTTCTGAAAGCCTAAGTCAATGTGGTGTTCCAGTGCAAGTTCATGCCTTTAACAGCTTCCGAACCTACACGGTGTTACAGCAGCTTTGTCGCTATGATGCTGGCAGAAATAACGATAATCTCTTTTGCTATCAGGCAGAAGGATGGAACCGAGATGGCTTGGCGCTACGGGCGGTGGGAAAATTAATGGAAAAATCTCCCATGGAACGGCGACTTTTGGTGGTGCTTACTGATGCAGACCCCAACGATGAGTGTGCCTTGTCTTTGTACCAGGAATATTCTGGAAGAGACGGCGTTACAGATGCTCAAGAGGAAGTTCAGGCGTTGAAGAAGAAGGGAATAAAGGTTCTAGCTGTTTTTATGGGCTTAGACTACAATGTTCAAACTGCTGGCATGATTTATGGTAAGAATTTTGTGCGAATAACCCATTCATCCCAGCTAGCGGAGGCTATGAGTTCTATTATCTGCCGCCAGCTACGAGATTGGTAGAATGGGCTTAAAAAATACTCTTAACTCTTGAGCTTTAATCTATTCTAATTTTAACCACAGCCTTTTCGATGGTGGCTGGGGTGATGGCGTCTCCGTGGATGGCGGGGCGATGGGCATCCTCTGGAAATACAATGGTCATTTGACCAGGAACCATGAGAATTGTTTGATAGGGCAGGTTGTCCTTAGCTTGAACCTGCTGGTAGTCGGTGATAGGGTTGTATTCCTCTGCTGGATAGGTGAGGCTGGCAGGTGTTACATCCATCTGTTCTTGCCCCGCCAAGGCCATTTGAATATCTAAGTAATGGTGGTGGATTTCCCATCTGGCCTCCTCTCTACTTTTGGAAGTAAAGCTCGAGCGATTGATGTAGATGTCATCTCCGTCAATGTCGGTGCGTCCTTGAGGCAGCTCCATCAAGTTATTGGCATTGAGCCAATCGAAGGCCTTTTTCAGTTTTGGCGAAATTGCTGCATAGCGTTGGCAATCTGCAAAGGTTGTTACAATCATAGTGTGCTCCTTGTTTTTATTATAGCAATTGATAGTCCGGTAGGCTAGTAGAAAAGTAAAAGTTGCTAAAATAGCCTCTGCTGGGGCCTGTTTTTTCGATACTATTGCTAGACTTAGAGAAAAGTGTATAATAAGTACGGTATTTTTTTCGTGAATGAGAATGACTGTACTATGGTGGCTGACATATGGACATAAACGAACAAAAAAAATTTCGAGATTATCAAAATATTGAAGCCCTCGTAAATGAAGGACTTCGTATTGCCATGTCCCATGTGTTGGCAGAAGAGTCTTTGGCTGTTGTATTGTCCTATCTTGGAAAGGTTTTAAAAGCTGACCGAGTATATATTTTTGAAAAAAATGAGAGAGGCAATGACGACAATACCTACGAATGGGTACGAGAAGGTGTGTCTGAGGAAATAGAAAATCTTCAAGATGTGCCAGCTGAAGTTTGTGCCAAATGGTATCAGGATTTTTCTGAAGGAAAGATAACCCTTATTAAAGATTTGGAAGAAATCCGAGAACAGGATTTTCTCTTGTATGAAGTTCTTGAAGGACAAAATATTTCTTCTATAGTCACAGTTCCCCTGTATGAAGATGGTGTGCCCATCGGATTTTATGGTGTAGATAATCCTCCTGTGGATATGTTGGATTATACTGCAAACCTGCTGCAAATGATGGGTTATTTTGTACTGGCTCTTTTGCGGCAACGTAATCTTCAAAAGGATCTGATGTATCTCAGCTATAATGATGATTTAACCAAGATAGGAAATCGTAGATTCTTTGGAGATACCCTAGAGAAGATTGCTGATGAAGATGCAGTGGGCTTTGTATATTGTGATGTTACTGGTTTAAAACGACTGAACGATATGGAAGGTCATCAGGCTGGCGATAAGCTTTTGCTCCAGGCATCCTCCCTTTTAAAGGAAGTGTTTTCTAATGATCTGTTATTCCGTTTAGGTGGGGATGAGTTTGTGGTGGTGTTCCGTTCCTCAGATTATGATATGTTCCAACACAAGGTGCTCTCTCTTATGTTCCAGCATAAGGTTTCTCAGCTACGGGAATGGGCCATAGAACGTCAGATTAATTTGGCTATAGGTTCTTCTTGGAAACGAAAGCCAGGCTCTAAGGTATTGGAGCTGCTGGCAGAGGCTGAAGAACGAATGTACGAAGATAAGGCTGAATTCTATCGTCGTGAAGGAATAGAGCGTCGAAAATAAGCTGAAAAAACACAGAATAGCTATTTTATTTAGCGGGCATTTCTCTTAAAATTTCTCATATACTTGCCAATTTTGCTGGGAATTATTAAATTATTAGATAGAAATATTTAATCTTTTTAGTAATTTACACAGGAGAAACAGATGGCAACCTATCAGTTTCAGACAGAAGTAAACCAGCTTCTGACCCTCATCATCCATTCCTTGTATTCTAACAAGGACATTTTTTTGCGGGAGATTGTTTCAAATGCTTCCGATGCACTGGACAAGCTCAAGTACCTGACCCTCTCTGACGATGCCTACAAGGGTGTTGTCTTTGATCCTCGCATTGACATTAGCTTTGAGGAAGATACTGGTGTGCTGGTGGTTCGGGAT
>JAGCMR010000180.1 GCA_017646305.1 Spirochaetaceae bacterium | reverse complement strand
GTCGTATTCTTCTTTTGAACCGTCACAAACATATACATCATCAGGCTGGCACATCTTTGCGACTTCTTCAACCCAAGCTTTGATTTTGGGATGTTTGATGTCATTGATTGTCATAAAAACTCCTTATTTAGGGCAGGTCTCGATTTACCTGTGAGGCCTGCCCATGACTAGTCTGAAAAAAATATACCCCTTTTCTGTCTTTTATTCAACCAGAAAAGGGGTTTTGAATGGATTATTACAAGAAAAAATTATCGGAATAATAAGTTTTTGATTTCTTTCCTATTTCCTATACGGCAACACTGAAAATAGCCCCAGTTTGTGGAGGCACTGTAGGAACTGTAAAAATAGTTGATTCAGCAGCAGAAACTGCCAATTGAATTTGGTCTGAAAAATTTTTAATCAACGCATCAAGTTGCTTTTGATCGGTAATGCCGTCTACAGATGATGGTGTAGGATTCTGCTTTGCAGCTGAAAGTCGGTCAATTAAGGTGTTGAGAATCTGAATCTTGTTGATATTGATTCCCCTCTGGTTTGGTTTTGCCGCTACTCCAGAGATATGCTCTAGCTGTGAATATATTACAAGACCTGGCTGAACAGGCACCTTTACCTTGCCACTAGCTCCGGCGACAGAAGAGTATGAAAAAATATTGATATTGCTAATATTGGATACCATATCGCCCCCTAAATTTCTTATCGGATAAGAAAAGAATCTGTTTAGAAAAATATTAAAATAGAGGGCAAATTTTCTTATTTAATGGTATTGCTTTGACCAAGTGGACAAAAGCTGACTAAGACTTGTGGTAGAATTTATATCTTCAACAGCAATTGCTGCGGAAAGCCAAGGAATGATTACTCTGTCTTTAAGACTTTCCCACCGTGGCAATAAGGCTGTGGGGGGAGTGATATATTGTGCTGCAGGAAGATTATCCAACAGGGTCTTGTAGTATAAGGGAAAAACCTGTTCTGTGACACTTTGGATAGCAGAAAAACCTCCAGCAATACCAAAGGTATTTACATTCAAATCCATGATGGTGGAACGTTCCAAAAGCTGGTGCTGAGTTGTCTCCATCATAAACCAAGAGATAAATTCTTCTGCCCCAGCTGTATTTCGGGACTTTTTGTAGATCCCCATAAAAACCATGTCGTCTTTTACAGGAATTTTATTGTCCTGATGAATCCAACGGAATCCAATTTCCTGGAGCAAATTCTGTGGTGTAGAAAACAGTTCATCGCTAGGTAAGTAGGCAAAGAGACAGGAATCAGATAATACATGGCGTGCTTCTGGAGTGTACAAGTATTTAAAGGAAAAATCCTGTTCTTCCTGAATAGAATCGTTAACACTCTGGGTCCAATGATGAAAATAATCCATGGTTGATTCTAGCTGCTCTTGATTCCACTCCAAGGTACCGTTGTCGCCTCTAAAATTGACTTCACGTAGCTGGGATACGATATACTGGAACTCTGTACTCCAGCTAGGAGCAAAGCCCATGGCTGTATGAATATTAGATGTGTTCTTTTTGTTGAATTTGGCTGCCATGTCCCGTATTTGGTCGGGAGTTAAAAGGTGATTTTCTGTAACCAGCTGATTATTTTTTGTGGCAAAAATCATGGCTGGTAGGTTAAAGCTTACAGGTAAAAGATATTGCTTGTTTTGTACCTTTCCATATTCCAAAAGCTGAGGATAAAGAATCAGAGGATCGATTTTATGCTTGGAAAAAAGGTAGTTTAAGGGACGGAATTGCTTGATGGTGGTGTCGTTTTTGAGCCAAGAACCAACAACGAGGTCTGGAGGCAATTCGTCTTTTGCGGGAGGCAGGGATGTAACAGGATTTTCCTTGTACACCACCACTACCTTTACCGTTTCTTGCACCACGTTAAATAATTCAGCGTAGGAAGCAAATTCCTGACGGTTTGTCCAGACGATTACAGGCTCTTTTAAATTACCAGTACAAGAGAAAAGTGAAATAAGGAGAGGAACTATTAGAGCTCCTCTCCTGAAAATCTGTTTAACGTTTTGCAAGTTCATCAGCGGTGGTGTAAATAGCTTCATAAACCTGATGGATGAGCTCAACATCGATGCTGGAGAAGGCAACACGAAGGGTCTTCTCGTCAATAGAAACGGTTCCAATACCCTTTTCCTGCAACAGGTGCTGTCGCAATTCCTCTGCATTAACTCCTGTACAATGGAGACTCATAAAATAACCTGAATTAAAGGGCATGGGCTGCAACACGGAATGATCTCGTTTTGTTTCCAAGAAGGCCTTTACCTTGTGGTATCGATCTTCTAGCATATCACGATAAGCCTTCTTTTCAGCCTCTAGTGTAGGCTCTTTAAAGGCTCTCAGCAGAATAGCCTGAGGTGGTGTAGAGCAGCATGATACTGAGGAGCGAATATCTCCCATAAGCTTTTTAACCAGTGCATCGTAGTGCTGGTCAGTTAAGCCCTTTCCCGCAAAGGTGATAAAGCCACAACGGAATCCCCATACAAAGTCTTCCTTGGTGGGGCCGTCAATCTTTGCTGCAAAAACATTCTCATGGATGTCTGCAAGATAGGCAAAGAGGGATTCCTGCTCGATGTTTTCCTCGTAATCCAAGCCAAAGTAGGCATCGTCACACCAAACCATGATCTTGCAGCCCTTTTCGGCCACTTCTTTTATTGCTTGGCAGATTTCTGCAGCTTCTTTCTTGGTGGGAGAATAGCCAGATGGATTTTGGGGGAAATTCAACAAAAGGCAGATTCGTCCGTCTGCTGCATATTTTTCTAAGGCTGTACGTAAATTTGCTACACTAAAGCCATGATCAAGTCCCATTCCAGTAAACAAGTTGAACTGATGGTAGCTAGCCTGTCGACGCTGGGTCATGAGGGTGTAGTTGTCCCAAGAAGGATCTCCTGCCAACAATACCTCATCAGCATCAAGGAAAAGGTCACACAGATAGGATAATCCAGCTGTAAGTCCAGGAACTACTACAGGCAAGGAGAAATTCTTGCCTTTGAGGCTAGGATTTTTTTGCAGTAATTTTTCCTTCCATAAATCACGGAGCTCAGGATTTCCTGCTGTAGGTGCATAGGCTACCAACTCCTGAGGAGTTAAATCGGGAGTCTGTTTCTGAATACAAGGAAGCACCACAGGTTTTCCTGCGTGTACTGTCATGCCAATTGTAGCATTTGCAACCTTTCCCAACTGCTTTGCCTCATTGCTTTGGGCAATAATTCCCTTGGGAAAATACATTCTACGACCAAAATCCGACAACAACTGTCCTGGGGTTGTGCCCTCCAGAACCTGGTTCAATTCTTGTGCTAAACAGTGTAACATGATAAAGTGTATTATCCTGAAAGCTGGTTTTTGTGTCAATGCTCACATTCAAAAGTCGTGTTGACTGTGGAAGTCTGTACTTACCATAGCTTTAGGAATTCTATTGAAAGAAAAAGACAAGGAAGAGTATATGGCTCAAGAAAATACCCAGTCCCCTGAATTTCAGAAGGTGATGAGCTTGTTGAATGCCTGTAAGGAAGAGGTGTCTAAGCGTGTGGTTGGACAAAAAGATGTGGTAGAAGGCATTCTGGTGTCTTTGTTGGTGGGGGGGCACGTGTTGCTGGAAGGTGTGCCAGGATTGGCAAAGACCCTTTTGGTAAAAACCATTTCTGATATTTCAGGATTAAGCTTTAAGCGAATTCAGTTTACCCCCGATCTTTTGCCAGCTGACGTAACGGGTACCTTGGTGTATCAGCAGGGAACAGGAAAGTTTTCTGTACGAAAGGGACCTGTTTTTGCAAACCTGGTGTTGGCAGATGAAATCAATCGTGCTCCTGCCAAGGTGCAGTCTGCCTTGCTGGAGGCCATGGCAGAAGGACAGGTAACTATTGGTGAGGAAACCTACAAGCTACCATCCCCCTTCTTTGTACTGGCAACCCAAAACCCCATTGAGCAGGAAGGTACTTATAATTTGCCTGAAGCAGAGCTTGATCGGTTTTTAATGAAGCTGTTGGTGTCTTATCCTTCTGTACAGGAGGAAGTTCGGATTATTCAAGGTGGGGGAAAACAAGGGAATACCCCCGTAACAGAGCTTTTAACTGCAGATCGACTGTCATATTGTCGTCAGCTTTTAGACCGAGTGGCCTGTGACGAAAAGATTGTAGAATATATGGTATCTATTGTGGCCGCTACACGTCCTGCAGGAAATCACGGAGGATCTTCTTCTGGGAAGGCTGGTGGTGGAAGGACTGGAGGAAGAGGTGGCAAGGAAGAAGCCCTACACCGATATATTTCCTTTGGAGCTTCTCCTAGAGCTGGTATTGCTCTGTTCCATTGTGCAAAGGCTCAGGCCCTGCTTTCTGGCCGGGATTTTGTGCTACCTGAGGATGTAAAGGCAATGGCAATTCCTGTTTTGCGCCATCGATTGGTGCTTTCCTACGAGGCTGCTGCAGAAGGTGTTACCACCGATGATTTGATTGCCCGTATTTTGTCCCTGCTCCCATTACCGTGAGTTAAATAATTATGGAAAGAAATACCCTTGATGGCAAGGGATTGCATAGCCAGTCGCTGGTAAAACGAGCCAGCAGTCTGCAGGTAACTTCTCGTACCTTATTTGAAAGCCTTCGGTCTGGCTCCTTCAAGTCAATTTATAAGGGGCGTGGCATCGAATTCAGTGGAGTGCGAGAGTATTTCCTCGGAGATGATGTGCGTTCCATTGACTGGAATGTTACTGCCCGTATGGGGCGTCCCTTTGTAAAGCAGTTTGAGGAGGACCGAGAGCTGGTGCTGTTTTTGGTGGTGGATGGTTCTTTGTCCATGGCTACCGGCGGCGGTAAGCTGGCTCGGAACAGGCTGCATACTGGCTGTGAGGTGGCTGCATTAATGGCCTTGGCTGCAAGTCTGGGAGGTGGCTCTGTGGGAGGAGTTATCTTTGATGGAGATATTCGTTATTCTCACAAGCCAAGAGCTGGTAATAATCAAGCACTGATGTTTTTAAACCAGCTGGAGGCGGTGTTGCAATCTCCTGAAGATGAGGCTGAAAAAGAGCAAAGTCAGCTTTCTCTTGCTTCCCCTGGCTCAAATCTCCACAAGGCATTGCGGGGCGCCGCCTCCCTGTTAAAAAAGCGTTCTCTTGTTTTGGTGGTGTCTGACTTTCGTACCGCTGGTTATCAGCAGGATCTGGCTATTCTTGCTTCCCGTCATGATGTGATTGCCGTGAGAATTACTGATCCTGTGGACTATCAGCTGGAGGGAGTGGGAAGCCTGCCCTTTGTGGACCCAGAGTCTGGATATCGTCGTGTTCTGCCCACCTCAAGTACTAGTTTTCAGCAGGCGTGGAAGGATGCTGATAAAAAACGAGTGGAGCGTTGGAAGTCAGAGTGCTATCGCCGAGGGGCATGGCCACTTACAATTTCCACCCAGGAGGATGTGGCGGTGGCCTTACAACGATTCTTTTCTGGGAGGGAAACATAATGATTTTTGGTTTCCAAAAACGGTGTTTTTGTTTTCTTCTGATTGTATTATTAGGAAGCAGCTTTCTATCTGATCTTTTTGCCCAAAATAGATCAAGCCAAACAATAGGTTTTATTTCTCCCAAGGAATGGGTATTGTTACCTAAGGAAGCCTATGTGGGGGATCAGGTGGAGCTACGACTTACCATAGCTCCGAGCATTGAGCTTTTGCCTGAGGATGTAGAATTTGTTTCCAAGGAATATGAGCCTGATGAGGTGTGGGGGAGTAGTGATTTTGCCTTTCGTCAAAGGCTCCTTGCTCAGCAGGAGTCTGCATCGGTAAGTCTCTATGGAGTTTCCCTGCAGCGAGTGGAGGATGGCTATTCCTTGAGCGTGGTGCTTACTCCTTGGCTTCCTCAAAAGCTTGAGATGGGATACTTTAACCTGCTTTCGATACCAGAGGTGAGAAATTTTGTAGCAGCTTCTGGTGCTACGTTTTTGCTGGTGCAATTACCACAAATAGAAATTGCTTCCTTAACAAAAAAGCTTAATACAGTACAGCTGAGACCTGTAGCTCCTCCTCTGCTGGTGCCAGGTTCTATTTATGTAGTATATGGACTTGCCATTGGTGCACTGTTGCTTCTTATCGCCTTAATTGTAGTGTTGGCCCGATTCCAGCAAGTGAGAATGTTTTTTAAAAACTTGGCAACAGGCATTCGTCTTTCTCGCAATTACAAGTGGGTGCAACGTCAGCTACGGAAGCTTTCTAGTCAAGAGCTTTCAGGAAAGGAGCTGGCTGCAGGCTTAGAGCTTATTTCGAGAACCTATCTGGAAGGTCGATTTGGCCGTTCCTTTAAATCTGCCGCCACATCGGAGATTATGTTTTTATTAGATGAAATCTTTGTTGGAATGCTTTCTGATGAACAGGTGGAAGCGGTAGAAGGTCTTTGTAACCTGCTCCGACGCTGTGATTACCTGCGTTATGCTCCTGCTGCTACCTTGGAACCAGGAGAACAGGCTGTTTTGATTCAACGGCTCAGAGGCTACTTAGATTTTATGGAGGGAAAGTAATGAAATATTATCCAATTTACTGGCAGGGGAGACAATGATGCCTGTTTTTCAGCAGCCTTGGGCCTTCCTGCTTCTGCTTTGTATTCCCTCTCTTTACCTTTTGCGAAGGCTGGGAATTTTTTCCGCCCCTTCCTTTCCGCTGATTCTTAAGGATTGGCAGGGAGAAGGCTTTGAGTGGAAGGCTCCAGTGCGGAAATTTGTCAGTATTCTTTCTACTGTGATTTTTACGGTAGGATTTTTGTGTCTGGTGTTGGCGCTAGCAGCTCCCGTTCGCCTTCAGCAGGAAAAAATTTATACTTCTCGTGGAACCGACATTGTATTTGTGCTAGATACCAGCCCTTCCATGATGGCTCGTGATATTGCAGGAATGAGTCGCCTTGATGCGGCACGACAGGCTATTGTTTCTTTAGTTCCTCAAACAGCAGGAACTGGCTACGGCTTAGTGGCAATGGCTTCGGAAGCCGCCTTGGTGGTACCGCCCACCATGGATAGAGATGAGTTTTTTGCTCGTCTTACTACCTTGGAAAGTGGTGGCCTGGGAGATGGAACAGCTTTGGGTTCTGGCTTAAGTACAGCTGTATATCATCTTAGTGGAGCTGCAGCTCCCAAAAAATGTATTGTTTTGATTACTGACGGTGAAAATAACAGCGGGGCGATTCATCCCGAAACAGCAGCCCAATTAGCTAAGGATAATAATATTACCCTCTATGTTTTAGGCTTGGGAACACGTGGAACTGTTCCCCTGGAATACGTAGATCCCGTCACAGGTAAGGTATATTCTGGCTACATTGAGTCTCAGTTTGATTCTCAGTCACTGGAGCAGATTGCAGCTATTGGTGGAGGGCGTTATTTTGGCGTGGAATCTAGCGGTTCCTTGGCAGAAGCACTTGCTACTGTTGCTAGTCGAGAGCAAACAGTAATGAGTTTTTATCTCAAAACAAAGGAAGAGGCCCTCTATCACTATTTCTTGTTGGCCAGTGCCGCAAGCTTTATTTTGGCGTGGCTTATTCGTCGCTGGTATTTGGGGGTATTCCTATGATCTTGACCTGTGAACGTCCCTGGGTGTTCTGGGGAATTCTTCTGCTTATTCCCAGTCTCCTGTTATTTTTTTTGTGGTATCGAAAAATGCTTCGAGCCAGGCTTGGAGAAGCCCGTTTAATGTCTCGGTTAAGACTTGTTCTGCCAGTACGTGGTGGCTGTTGGGCCTTGGCATGGATTTTTTTGCTGGTGGCCCTCAGTGGTCTTTCTTGGGGAAGTCAGCTGGTGCCAGTGCAGCAAAGGGGAAGCTCCCTTTCCTTGGTTTTTGATATTTCTTGGAGTATGATGGCCCAAGATGTGGCATATGAAAAAAATCGGGCAGTGAGTCGTCTGGAGGCTGCTGCAAGCTACGGAGAAGCCTTGTTGGAGCAGCTTGATTCCACTGATGTTTCCGTGGTGATTGCCAAGGGGGAAGGAGTTGTGGCAATTCCTCTTACCAGAGATTTCAATGCTATTCGAGCCTTATTTCCCGCTCTTTCTCCCCGATTGATAACTACTACTGGTTCTAGCTTAGGAAGTGGTTTGCAAAAAGCAGCTGCTTCATTTCCAGTTTTGTCGGTGGCAAAAAAGACCGTAGTGGTGCTTACTGATGGAGAGGAAACTGACGGTACCTTAGAAGCAGAAACTCGTCGCCTTGTTGCTGCTGGAATTGATGTGATTTTTCTTGGCTTTGGCTCCGTTACTGGTACTCAGATTATGGCTGGAGACGGAAGAACGGTGGTTCATTCATCCCTGCAAGAGGAACAGCTTGAAGCCTTGGTGAATTCTGTAGAAGCCTCTTTAGCGACAGAAGGAAATAGAAGCAGTGGAAAGGTTATGTACATTCCTGCACAAAGTCTTGGATCTGCATACAGAGTGCTTGCAGCAGTAACTGGTGGTGGTCTTGGAGAACAACAGGGTAACACCAATCAGGAACCAGGTCAGTGGACAGGTACTGCCTATCAGCTGGAAAAAAAGCCTCGGTGGCGAATCTTTGCTAATCTCGCTATGGTATTTCTTTTAGCAGGCTTTTTCTTTGGTGAATTGAATGGAACCTTTTTCAAAAAACTTTTTCGTCTCACTACTGGTGGCGGACGGAGTCTCGTATTGGTGCTGGTGGCAGTGGGCAGCCTCCTGCTTCAAGGCTGTTCCCAACAGTGGCAGGGAACGGCAAGTGTGCTAGAAGGTGCTTTTTTCTGGCATCAAGGAAAGTATCAAAAGGCCATTTCTGGCTTTATGGAAGCCATGGATATAGCCTCTACCATGTCCCAGGAGGAATTGCTCCAATACAGTACCTACGGCCTTGCAACCACCTACATCATGCAGGGAGAAACGGAGGCTGCCTTGAATCGTTTGAAGGAGATTTCTCCTGAGGCACCTTCTAGTCTTACCTTTTCAGCCCTGTACAATACAGGTGTGATTTCGTATAACCAGGGAAAATATCAAGAGGCTGCCACCTTGTTCAGAAAGGCTTTGGAAATAGATTCCTCTAATCTAGATGCAAAGATAAATCTGGAGCTATCTCTTGGGCAGAATACACGTCAAAGCACTGCATCTTCCCAAGAATTGATTCCTGTGCAGGAAAAATCTACTGAAGATATTGCAGGCTCAACCCTTTTTTCACTGATTCGGCAGCAGGAACAGGATCGCTGGAAAAACCAGCAGAATCAAGATCAACTTCCCTCTGGAGATGACTATTGATGAAGAAATTTGTTTGCATGAACATTAAGCTGGCAGGACTTTTTCTCCTTGTTCTTTTTTTTAACTTGTCTTCGGTGGTAGCACAAGGAGAAGGTGATGATAGTGCTGTTCTCCCTCCACTAGACAAGGACTTAAAGGTTACCAGTACGAACTCCTGGTATCTTACCGATACAGAATGTTACTTTTCTGTAGTGTTGCCTGAGATTGTTCCGTCTCAGGTAAGCCTTGGAAATCTTGTTCTTCCCTCTGGTGCAACTCTTATAACTGCCTCTAAGAACCTGTGGGTAGAGGGAAGGAATTCTGGCACCATCATTGAACTTATTATTAGCTTTTCTCAAAGTGGTACTATAGAGCTTCCTCCGCTAGAGGTGCTAGTGGAAGGGCAGCTTCATTCCATTCCCTTTGCTCCAGTGGATATCTTTCAAAATCCCAAAAGTCTCAAGCCCCAGGTGGAGCTAGTTTTTCAGGATGAGCTTGGAAATGAGCTTGCTTGGCAAAATCAAGGCTCCTTGCAGGCTGTGGCTGGCAAACCAATTTTTATAGGAGTTCAGCTTCGTTATGTTGCTGCCCTCCAAAGCCTTACTTGGGATTTAACCCCACAAGCATTGTTTCAACAGGTGGAAAATTATGAGGAAAGCTTCAATCTCAGTGTGTCGGAGCTTTCTCATCAGTTCCAACCAGTGGCTCGCTTTAGCTTTGTTCCTCTCAAAACAGGAATTATCCAGATTCCTCCCATTACCCTTGAGGTGCGGGGCTATGATGAAAATGTCCATAGCTTGATTGTAGGCAATATTCCTGTAATTGCCCAGGTTGCCCCAGAAAAGGATTCCTCCTTGCCTCCTGAGGATGCTGCTGTTACCGCTGCCTTAGCCGCTGCCTTTAGTCCTCCAGCACTAGAAGATGAAGAACCAATGCTTCAAGTGCTTCCTGAGGTGGCTCAAGAATTGGCTCAGCTTCGTTGGAAGGAGAGAACAAGTTTGCCCTGGCTTGCTGCTACCCAGCATCGTCAGCAGTTTGAACAGGAGCTGGGCCTTACACCTGGTGTTAAAGAGCCTGTTTTACTTCTAGGATGGCTTGGAGTAGGACTTGCCCTTGGAGCCCTTGTTATAACTATAGTCGCTATTTGCAAAAAAAAGCTATTTTTAAGTGTAATTTTAGGTTTTCTTTGTATTCTTGTTTTAAGTGTCAGCTTGGTGTATCTTAAGCCCTCCTTCCAGCCAACAGGCATTCTTGCAGCCAGCAATCTGAGCAGAATTCCAGAACCAGATGCAACCCATCTTTTCCCAGTTGACCCCTATTCTGTGGTACAGATTCATAAGGAGGTGTTGGGCTGGTATTATGTTGAAGTGGCGGGACTTGAAGGCTGGATTCCCAAGGAGCTCGTAGTTCCTATTCAGAGTAAAGTTCAGTCATCCTCTGAGCAGGAATAGGATATAAAATTATGAAGGAGGAGGGATTTCATGGACTTTGGCGATATACTGAATCAGTGGGATCAGCTTTGTAGTAAGGAAGAGGCTGAACGGAAGGAAAAGGCTCGTGGAACAAATAAGCCTCGTCCCCGCTTACCCAATGCCCCTCGGCTTGAAAAAAATGCTGGTGATCAGTCCCTTGAAATTGAAGAAATTGATATTGAGACAGAAGATGAAAATGATTTGCCTCGGGTAAACCCCATGGACTTGTGGCTTCGTCGCTACGGCGTAGTGGACAAGGATTCCTTAGCTAAAGAGGTGGAGGAACGGGAGCGTGGGCAAAATCGAGAATATTTAAAGAAGCTTCCCTGTGGTGCTAAGATTGATCTCCACGGTCTCACTCGAGATGAAGCTTGGGAGCGACTTGATACCTTTATTGGAGACTGCTCCCGTCGTGGCATCAAAAAGGTGTTGATTGTCCATGGCAAGGGGCATCACTCCAAGGAGCAAGCAGATGTTTCAATTCTTTCTGCCATGGTACGAACCTTTGTAGAGCTGGATAGACGGTTAGGAGCCTCTGGTCATCCAGACAAAAAACTAGGGGGCAATGGCGCCACCTGGGTAATTATTAAAAAAAATAAGTAAAACCTTGTAACACAGAAGAAAATTGATTATTTTATATCAGAGAGGTTGGAGCAATGGACGATTTGTACGCTGTTTTGGGAGTTTCCAAAACAGCCACTGCCGATGAAATAAAGAAGGCTTATAGAGATGCAGCTTTTCGCTATCATCCTGACAGAAACGGAGGTGATGTAGCTGCAGAAGAAAAATTCAAGCAGATAAATGCTGCCTACGCAGTTTTGGGTGATGCCACAAAACGAAGGGAATACGATCTCTATGGTTCCACTGGTCAACAGGCTCGTCCAAACCAGCAGTATAGTCAATGGAATCAAGG
>JAGCMR010000179.1 GCA_017646305.1 Spirochaetaceae bacterium | reverse complement strand
GCAGCCACCTACCAGCATTAGCAGGAGTAAAAAGATTTGAGCCCCTGCAGGCCATAGATTAAAGTCTACAGAAGCAAAGCCTGTAGTACTGATGATGGATGTTGTCTGGAAAAGGGCTTCTCGAAAGCTATAGCCAAAGTTGTTGTATATCTTGTAGATAAAAAAGGAAATTCCCAATGCAGTGGCAAATACAATGCCGGTAAATGCTTTAAGCTCGCTGTTTCTGATAATTTCCTTAAACTTAAAGGTAACAGCGTAATAGTATAGGCTAAAGTTTACCGCAGCGAGAAACATAAAAACAATGCAAATCCATTCAATGGCAGGGGAGTTATAGTAGGCTATACTGGCATTTTTTGTGGAAAAGCCTCCTGTGCCCAGGGTAGAAAGGGTGTGAGCTAAGGCATCATACCAGTCCATGCCTGCCAATCGCAGTAAAATTGTCTGAATTATGGTGAAGGAAAAATAGATTATCCACAGAATTTTTGCGGTGGTGGCAATTTTCGGTGTTACCTTGCCCTTTTCTACTCCTGTTGTTTCTGCCTTTATCAGTTTAAATCCACCAACACCAAGCAATGGCATCAAGGCTACTGTTAAAGCTACAATTCCCATGCCTCCTAACCAGTGCATTTGACAACGCCACATATTTAAGGCTTTAGGAAGAATTTCCACATCAGGAAGATTGGTGGCTCCTGTGGTGGTAAATCCAGAAACACTTTCAAAAAAGGCATCGGTAAAGCTGGGAACCCAGCTAGAAAGATACAAGGGCAGAGCTCCCAAAAGACTGGCAAAAAACCAAGCTGCAGCCACCACAATAAATGCATCTCGTGGGGTCATGGCAATCTTTTTGCCTTTTCCCAGCACCAACACAATCAATGCCAACGCAATACAAATGATTCCTGGAATAAGGAAGGAAGAAACTACTTCGTATTCTTGGAAATACACTGCCACACCGATGGGAAGTGCAAAGGTAATGGAAATGATTGCCAATAGCAAAATATTTATTCTAAAAAAATTGAAGAAATTCATACTCTGCTACTCCTCTGAGCCTCCAAAGTAGTCAATGACCTTGTCAGTTTCTTCCATGTTGGAGATGAGAACAAGGTTGTCACCACCGTTCAAGATGGTATTACCTGCAGGGATGATATATTCTGATTGCTCTTTTCCCTTCTGCAGCAATACAAGGAAGCTACCTGGCTCTGCAATATCTTTCAGGGCCTTACCGTTCAGATGAGAGTCTTCTGGCATAACATACTCAATGATTTCTAAGTCCCCATCAGAAACGGTATGAACACCAGTAATACTTTTACCTCGTAAATGTCCAATGATGGCATCAACAACGGTATCTTTAATAGGAATAGCCACGTCAACACCGATGTGTCGTGCAATTTCTGCAAAGCTACTGCTAGGAACAAGGCAAATAGTTTTTCCTACACCTAAGGATTTTAGGTAGGCAGAAATAACCATGTTCTTTTCATGATTGTGGGTGGCACAAATCATCAAATCATAGGTGGCAAGTTTTTCTTCTTGGATAAAATCTTCGTCAGTAATATCTGCCTTGAAGACATCGGTGGAAGGATATCGTTCTGCAGCTGCTTTTATTCGTTGGGAATCTTTATCGATAATAACAAATTTCTGCTTTGATTTTTGTAGAGAAAATAAGAACTTAGGAATTTTTGATGTTTTTTGAGGTGTTATCATGGAATCGGCAATTAAAGTGCCAATATGTCCTGCACCTACCAAGGCAATTTTATTTAGCTCTATAATCTGAGAACCACAGAGTTCCAAAAATTGGTTCATGTGCTTTTTGTGAGCAAGAATTCCTAGGTAATCCTCTGCCTGTATTATAGTGGAGCCCATAGGAAGGGATGCTTCTGTCTTGTTTTCTAGGTATACCAACAAGAAGGGAACATCGATAAATGTTCTCAAGTCTTGCACCTTTTGCCCGTCAAGACGACTTCCTTTTTCCACCTCTACACGCATAATTTCGTATTCAGAATTCTCAAAGGACAAAACATCGGTAACAGCCCCGTGTTCAATGGCACGGAGAATTGCCAAGGCTGCTTCCTTGTCGGGATACACCATGTAGTCGATGCCGTAGAGGGGACGGACTTCTTTTTCCGCTTCTAGTGCTTTGTGCTTTGCTGTTTTTTTTGCTTTAACGTGGTATTCGTAGTTGCGGACTCGTGCAATTTTCATTACCTCTGGATAGAGTGCTTCTACCAGAGAGCAGGTAATCATGTTAACTTCATCAGAGTTGGTGAGCATAATCAAGGCATCTGCCTTTGCAATACCCGCCTCCTCTAATGTTTCTAGGCTATTGCCGTCTGCATGGATAACCATGCAGTCCAGCTTATTGGATACGTGTCGTACTGTTTCCTCGTCGTTGTCAATGATGACAACATCGTTTTTTTCGGAGATAAGCTTTTTTGCAAGCTCGGTACCAGTAAGGCCCGCTCCTATAATTATTATCTTCATAATGAAGCTCTAATTACCCCTAGAAATTAAGACTCCTGAGACAATTTTGATTTTTTTCCAGCGGTGGCATAAAGTACACCTGTTACTCCACCACAGATGATTCCTGCAGCAATAGCCTCAGAGGCTGCATTAGGCAATAGCAGCAAAATGAAGGCACCAAGTCCAGCCCCTTCCATCAAGGCTGTTACCTGGGAGCCTGCAAAGGCATACAGTGCCAAAGCTACAAAGATGGTGTGACAAAGGGTTGCCAATACTGCTGACAGTGCTGACCCCACTGCCTTGGGGAGATTTACCTTTGTAAGTAGAATAAAGATATAGGCTGCTACCAATCCAAGGAGTACTCGTGGTAATACAGAAATCAAGGGATTTACAAAGAGGATATCAAGTCCACCAGCACTTTGAGATGCCTGATAAAGGCTTGTTAATCCAAAGATAAGACCAATACAAGCTCCAGCAAGGGGACCTGCAATCAATGCACCCAAAATTGTAGGGATGTGCAGCAGGGTGATGGCTAGTCCCCAAGGCAGACGAATGTATCCAATAACAGGTAAAAGCCCAAACAGAACAGTGAGAGCACCTAAGGCTCCGATGATAGCAAGCTTTTTATTTAAGCTATGGTTTGCATTAATAGTATTCATAGTCTTCCACTATAGTTAATGGTAAGATATAAAGTCAAGAGGGCAGTATTGAACAGGAGACTAAAAAATGGGTATACTCACAGCATGAGTAATGCTAAAAACACTTGTCCCTGCGGTTCTGGCCGGGACTATTCAGCTTGTTGTGAGCCCATTATTAAGGGAACTAGTCTTGCCGCCACAGCGGAAGAATTGATGCGGGCTCGGTATTCTGCCTACGAAAAGCAGGAAATCGATTTTATCATCAACACCTGTGAAGCAAATGGTGATAAAACAGACATTGATCGTGATGCCACTAAGGCATGGAGTGAAGAGTCCACTTGGCATGGTCTTAAGATTCTCCGCACTGAAAAGGGTGGAGCCGATGATACAGAAGGTGTTGTAGAATTTCAGGCTACCTACAGTCGTAAGGGGCTTAAAGATGTACATCACGAAACAGGCTACTTCAAGAAGATTGACGGAAAGTGGATGTATTCCACTGGTAGCTTAAAGACCACAACTGTTGTTCGTGAGGGGCGAAAAATCGGTCGTAACGAGCCTTGTCCCTGTGGTTCTGGAAAGAAATATAAGGCCTGCTGTGGCAGATAAATATATTTCTGGCTTTCATGCCATTGAAGAACGCTTGCGAAGCTTTCGTTCAGCTGAAACAATAGGTGAATGGGAGCTTCTCTATGCAAACCCTGGTCCTCGTGTAAAAAAGATTTTGGCTCAGGCTAAGGAAGCTGGTATTGTTTCCACTCAGGTGGAAAAGAAAGTGCTAGACTCCTTGGTTTCATCCTTGCCTGAAACAGCCCAGGATCACCGAGGACTTTTGTTGCGTCTGGCAGGTGAATCTGCCGATCCACAAAACTTGGTGGATTTTTCCCAGTGGATTAAAACTTCACGGGATCAGGCCCTTGTACTGGTGCTTGATTCCATTACCGATCCCCACAATGTAGGTGCAATTCTCCGTAGCTGTGATCAGTTTGGGGTGGATTTGGTGGTAATGCCCGAACGCAGAAGCCTGAAGGATCCCTTGGAAAACGAGGTGGTGGGAAGATCCAGTGCTGGAGCCAGTGCTTGGGTTCCCGTGGCCACTGTTGCCAATCTTGTTCGTGTAACGGAGCAATTAAAGGAAGCTGGATTCTGGGTATACGGTGCTGATGCTGGAGGAAGCTCTGCTACCACTGTGGAGTTCCCTGAAAAAACAGCTCTCATTATGGGGAGCGAAGGAAAGGGTATTGGTCGCCTTCTGGAGGAGCAATGTGATTCCATCGTTTCCATTCCAACCTGTGGTCGCTTAGACAGTCTGAATGTATCTGTGGCTACTGGTGTATTGTTGTACGAGGTGCGACGGCAACGTCCAAAATCCTAGTAATACTGACGGGACTGAGGAGTATTTCATGTCAAAGACAGATACAGAGGTGGGAGTCTCTGAACAGCAAATAAAAGAAATCAAGAAAGCTGCCAAGAATCGAATTAAGGCGGTAAAGGCTTCTGCAAAGGAAGAAATTCAGCGTATCCAGATGGAGTGCTACGCTGCCTTAAAGCCTGCTAAGGCTGCAAAAAAAGTAGAAAAGGCTCAGCAAAAAGCTGAACAAAAAGCCTATGAAGCTACCATTCCCAAGCGATATTCCATTGGAGAAGAGATTTTCAACTCAGTAACTCACGGAATCGGTGCGGGGCTGGCAGTGGCTGCCACAGTTCTCTTAGTTGTGAGAGCAGTATTTCTAGCTCCTGCTGGAGAAATAGGCTTTTACGTTACTAGCTTTGCCATCTTTGGTGCCTCCTTAGTGATTCTGTATCTCATGTCCACACTGTATCATGCCCTTACTCCCTACGGAGCAAAAAAGATTTTTGCCATATTCGATCACTCTTCCATCTATCTCTTGATTGCAGGAACCTATACACCTTTCTGTTTAACGACCCTTCGTGGTGCAGTAGGTTGGACCTTGTTCGGAGTGATTTGGGTTTTGGCTGTGGCTGGCATGACCTTCTACGCTATTTTTGGAAGCCGAATGCGGGTGCTTTCTGCCATTACCTACATCTTGATGGGCTGGTTGGTGGTTTTTGCCATTAAACCGATGGTGCAGAACCTGAATCCCTTGAGCCTAAAGCTGGTGGTGGCTGGTGGTATTGCCTACACGGTGGGCTGTATCTTTTACGCAATGAAAAAAATCAAGTGGATGCATTGTATCTGGCATCTTTTCGTAATCTGTGGAAGTATTTTCCACTTTTTTGCGGTGTATTTTTCTTTGTCAGCATAATTTGATTGATTGAAGTCTCCTAATGCAGGCTTTTACTACTGACTGCTGGCGGGATGGTGTTGCAAATCTTCCCATTACTGCCAGCCTTGATTCCATTGTCACTTCTCTCAAAGAATCTCCTTCCAGAAGCCTTGTTCTAACAGCGGAAACTGCCGCAGGTAAGTCCACTGTTGTTCCGCTCGCTTTGATGGAAGCCTTTTCTGGAAAAATTCTTGTAACAGAGCCTCGTCGTCTTGCTGTGGTGGCTGTGGCATCTCGTCACAGCGAGCTACTGGGAGAAAAGCTTGGTGTAACTGTTGGGTATCGCTTGCGGTATGATACCTGTGTTTCCTCTGCCACCAAGATTGAAGTGATGACCGATGCCATCCTCACAAGAATTATCCAAAATAATCCAGCCTTAGATGGTATTTCTGTCATTGTTCTAGATGAATTTCACGAGGGGTCCTTACATACAGATCTTTCTTTGGCCTTTCTCAAAGAAATTATGTCCCTGCGGGATGATTTATATTTGGTGGTTATGTCTGCTACCATGGATGCTCAAAAGGTGGCAGAATTTTTAGGTGATGCTGAACAAGCTCCCATCCTCCATGTGGCAGGAAGGCAATTTCCTGTGGAAATCCAGTACCGTCCTCCTAAAAAATCCCAGAGTGGTTTTGTTGAAAATGCTGTTCTTTTGTCAGCTTGTGCTGCTGCAATTATGGATGAACTAAAAAATCCTTGGAATCAAAAGGATTGCGGGGCGATTTTAGCATTTTTGCCGGGAATTGGTGAAATCCGTGAATGTAGCCGCTTGTTGGAGACCCTCGGTGGAGCTGCACTGGCAGAAATTCTTTTGCTACATAGCTCCATTTCCTTGGAGGAACAAAAAAAGGTTTTATCCAGTGCTGATTCTGGTCAGCGTCGGGTGATTTTAAGTTCTTCCATTGCAGAAACGAGTCTTACAGTTCCAGATGTAACGGTGGTTATTGATTGTGGGTTAAGTCGTGTAAGCCGATTTCATCACAACACTGGTATGAGTCGTCTGGTGACAGAGGTGGAAAGCTCCTTTTCGGCAGAACAACGGACAGGTCGTGCTGGTCGTATCCAAGCAGGTTGTTGTGTGCGGCTCTGGTCTCAGGATGAAAGGCGTCTTGCAAGTCCTCCTCCAGAAATCACTCGTACTGACTTGCTTCCTGTGGTGCTGGAATGTGCCCGCTGGGGAGTCTCTAGCGTGGATGGTTTAAAGTGGCTGGACAATCCATCTTCTGGGGGCTGGAATGCAGCGGTAGAATTGCTTCAAACTATGGCTTGCCTTGATTCTCAAGGAAGCATTACTGAATTAGGCTGCAAAGTTCTGGAGCTAGGAGTCCATCCTCGAATTGGTTGTGTGGCTTTAAGTGGAAAACCAGATGCACTGCGATTAGCTGCATGCTACGGTAGTGCCGATTCAGTGGAGGAAAAGCGTCTTTTTGCTGATTTGCAGCGGAAGGTGAGTTCTTCTTCCTTGAAAAAGGCTACAGGGAACTCCAATGAACAATTTCTTTCTTCAGATTCCTCAGATTCATCTCTAGCACTTTTGTATGGGTTTCCAGATCGATTGGCAAAATCAGTGGGTGAGGGGAGTTATCAATTTCCTTCAGGTCGTACCGCACAGCTTTCTTCCCGATCTTCTTCTCAAGTCTCGTTAGGAAACACCTTCCCAAAATGGATTGTAGGTATAGAAGTTGATGCTGGTTCATTCACTGGCCGTATCCTTCGTTGGGAAGTCCTTGCTTCTGAGTCAGTGGAAGCATGGTTGCAAGATCACGCCACAGAAGCGGTGGAGCTAGATGTAGATGATAATTCTGGCAAGGTGGTAAAATATCAAGTGAAGCGATACGGTAAGCTAGAGCTGGAGCGTCGGCGGCTTGTTCCCGACTCCTGCGATGTGGCTCAGGCTCTTTGTAGCCAGCTACGACGAAAAGGCTTTGAAAGTCTGCCGCTTTCCCCACAAAGTGACTCCTTGTTGCTCCGTTGCAATCTGTTCCGTGAAATTACAGGGAAGGAGAGACTGGAAAAAGCTTTCTTGATGGATGTTTTGGAGCAATGGCTGCTTCCCTTCCTTGGTTCAAGTACAAAGCTCACTGCTGACGTAGTGTATCAAGGCTTATACTGGTTTTGTGAGGGAAACTTAGTAGATCAAGAAATTCCTCTTGTAATTAACCTGCCCAACGGTAAACGGAGAAAATTAAAATACGAGATTATCGCTGGAAAAACCACACCTGTGCTTGAGGTAATTATTCAGGATATGTTCGGCTGCTTTGAAACTCCTGTGGTGGCAGGTATTCCTGTGTTATT
>JAGCMR010000178.1 GCA_017646305.1 Spirochaetaceae bacterium | reverse complement strand
TATAGCTTAACAAAAAAGTCGCAAGCATAAATCATTTTCCAGCTTCTTGAATTCAAAAAAAACACCTGCTAAACTCACATGTAGTTTAACAGGTGTTTTCTTTTGGTTTTAGTCTGGGAAACAATTTCTGAGAACCAGCTCATAAAACCAGTTCCCAGATCCTTTTCCCAGCTTATTTCTTCAAAACTTCAGCAAGCTTTTCTGCAGTAAAGCCAAAATGCTCGGCAACCTTTGCAGCAGGACCAGAAGCACCGAAGCCATTCAAGCAGAACAAGTCCTCCTGACTGGTAGCCACAGCTTCCCAGCCCATCTTGATTCCAGCCTCTGCCACTACCACACGAGGAGCATTACCAAGAATGGTATCACGGATAGCCTTAGGCTGGCTCAAGAACAGCTCTCTGTCCATAATTGAAACAACACGAATCCTCTTTCCTTCTACCATGTCGGCTGCCTTCAAGGCCATTTCTACCTCGGAACCAGTAGCTACAATGGTAATATCTGGTGTGTCAGCACCCTTTCGTGCAACATATCCACCGCACTTAATGGTGTTCTTCCAGTCGGCATCAGCCTTTTCAAATACAGTCAGATTCTGCCGGCTCAACAACAAGCAAACGGGATGGTCTTTTGATTCCATTGCCATCTTCCAGGCTTCGTTGGTTTCCTCTGCATCAGCAGGACGCAAAACCTGTACACCAGGAATTCCACGCAAGGAAGCCAATGTTTCAATAGGCTGGTGGGTGGGTCCATCTTCACCAACAAAGATGGAGTCGTGAGTCAGAATATAGATAACGGGCAGCTTCATCAAGGAAGCTACACGGAGAGCTGGTCGCTCGTAGTCAGCAAAAACAGCAAAGGTGGCACAGAATCCACGCAATCCACCGTGGAGGGTAATACCAGAACTAATAGCTGCCATGGCGAACTCACGGATACCAAAGCGGATGGTACGTCCCTCTCGATTATCAACGGTATACACGCCGTAATCCTTCAATGCTGTGGAATTGGGGCCTTCCAAGTCAGCAGAACCACCAACCAAAGCAGGACATGCCTTTGCCATAACAGGCAGAGCCTTTCCAGAGGCTGCACGTGTTGCCAAGGAATCTCCCACCTTGTAGCTAGGCAGCTCCATGTTAGCCACATTCCAAGAATGCATATCGTCCCACAGCTTTCTCAGGTCTGGATTTGCAGCAGACCAAGCTTCAAAGGTCTTGTTCCAGTCGGATTGAGATTGAGCAAATTCAGCACCACGAGCCTTGAAATAGTCATATGCTTCTGGCGCTACGTAGAAGGTCTTTTCAGGATCCAGGCCCAATTCATTCTTTGCCTTTACAATATTTTCATCTCCCAAAGGAGCACCGTGGGCAGTAGAAGTTCCAGCTACAGGAGAACCCTTTCCAATAACAGACTTCAGCATAATCAAGGTAGGCATGTCAGTTTCAGCCTTGGCTTCTTCTACCAGCTTGGCAATTCCAGCCATATCGTACATATCACCAGCCAAAACCTGCCAACCGTAAGCCTTGTAGCGGCCTGCAATATCCTCGGTAAAGGTAATATCTGTGGAACCATCAATACTGATTTTGTTCTCGTCGTAGAATACAATCAATTTGCCCAGCTTTAAGTGACCAGCCAAACTGGAAGCTTCTGCAGAAACACCTTCCATCAAGCAGCCTTCACCAACTAAGGCGTAGGTGTAGTGATCAACAACCTTGTGTTCAGCAGTGTTAAAACGAGCTGCCAGCATTGTTTCTGCCATAGCCTCACCAACAGCTACTGCAATTCCCTGTCCCAGAGGACCACTGGTACATTCAACACCGTCTGTGTCACCAAACTCAGGGTGTCCAGGACAATGGGAACCAATCTGGCGGAAGGATTTTACATCATCCATGGTTACCTTGTAACCACTAATATGAAGAATAGAATACAAAAGCATGGAACCATGTCCAGCAGAAAGCAAGAAACGATCTCTGTCTACCCAGCTTGAATCGGCAGGATTATGCTTCATCACTTCACCATACAATACAGCTGCCAATTCTGCACAACCAAGAGGAAGTCCAGGGTGACCAGACTTAGCCTTTTGAATTGCGTCCATAGATAAACTGCGGATAGAGAGCGCAGTGGCCTCCAAGCCCTTCATATTCATATCGTACTCCTCGTTTAGCTACAAAGCCAAGCCATCAATTAAGACTATGCTAGCTTACGAAGCAGGTATTTTATGAATTATACCAAGAGAATTTATTATTTTCAATCGAAAAACTACGAAATCACAGAAAATCGAAAGGAAGATAAAGGTAAACTGAAAACAGCTATTGTTTTTTATCACCTTTAATGACAGTAAACCGACTCTTATAGCTTGCTGCCAATGCTGACTTTAGCTCTGCAGACACTTCCTCAAAATTATATTCCATACCTTCCAAGGAAGCAGCCATTGCTCGGACATCCTCATCCTTGAGATTTATGTCACGTAACAGGCTTTCCAACATATATTGAATATGAGTTGAAAGCTGAGAGAGAATTACCAAGGGCTGCTGAGGAAAGCCTTCTAGCTGGTCATCCACATCGTCTAGCTCCAGCACCAGAGCAAAAACCTTTGTATGCAACTCTAATAAACGATGACGAACTGGTCCTCGCTCAAAATCCGCAAACCAATTATAGGTTTCTTCCAGCTTGCTTCTTCGTGATCGTATTGTTCCCTGGAGACGTTTTCTTTTGAGTACATCTAAAGGTGAAGTTGACTCCCCTAAAATCAAATTTACAAGAGTTTCTTCATTATTTTTT
>JAGCMR010000177.1 GCA_017646305.1 Spirochaetaceae bacterium | reverse complement strand
GAAAACGAGTACATGAACTACAAGAACGTACCTACTAACGTAGACATGCTTCGCAAGTAACAATAACTTTTAGGAGTTAGTTGGTAGAGAGGCAGACCATGACGATGAAAATCCTCATGGTCCGCCTCATTTTCCATCACGTAATATGACTAAGAATAAGTTTTACCGATTTATATCATCAGTTCGATTGGCCATTATCCTTTTGATAATTATTGCCGTTCTTTGTGTAATCGCAACCTTAATTCCCCAGAATCTGGATAAAACCCATTATACAAATCTCTTTGGCTCCTTTGGTGGAACCATTGTAACAGTTCTAGGCTTTCACAACGTATTCAAATCCCCAATTTTTTATTTTTTTGGTATAGCCTTTGCCATAAATCTTTTTGTTTGTACCTGGGGACGTATTTCTGTTGCCATCAAAATATCTAAAAAGAAATTTTCCCTTGGAATCTGGGGCTCTCCCCTGCTTCACGTAGGTTTGTGCATTATTCTAGTTGGAATCGCCTTTAGCCTTATTTCTAAACACGAAATTTATTATGAAATTCCTGTAGGAGAAACCGTAACCGTTGCTGGAAAAAACGGTGGCTTTACCCTCACCGTAGATGAATTTTCAGTAGACTACTACGAGGATTCTATCTCTCCCAAGCAATATAGAAGTTCAGTTACCATCCAAAAGCCAAAGCAGGAGCCACTTCCCATGGAGATTCAAGTTAATTCTCCTGGAAAATATAACGGTGTATCTATTTTGCAGCAATCCTACGGCTGGGAGATTATCGTTACCCTCAGCACCGGTCAGGCAAGTCGTCAGCTGAGCATCAAGGATGAAGATTGGATTATTTTGGGAGAAGGTCCCAAGGGAAATACAACTTTGGGTATTGCCTTTTATCCCGACTACGATGAAGACCAGGGAATTGCCCAGATGAAAAGCCATAAGGATAATAATCCACGAGTTCTTTGGGTACTTCAAGAAGGAGATGAGCCCATTGCCATCGACACCCTGGCTATTGGAGAAACAAGCACTATTCAAGAGCCCTTAACCATTACCTTCGATGGTTATCGTTATTATAGTGGCCTTCAGATGAAGTATGACCCAGGAATTCCTGTTATTTTCTGTGGCTTCCTGTTGCTCTGTTTTGGTTTGGCTTTATTGTATCTGGTGGGTAAAAAACAACCCCCAAATTCCACCAATTCAGCACGTACATAATTATATTTTCTAGATATATTTTACTTTCCAAAGGAGAGATTATATGATAACATTAGTAGATAACGTAGGTTATTTTGTATTTTCACTGGCGATTATGGCTACTACAGCCGTAATTCTTAATACATGGCTTAAAAAGAATTGGTTACAGAAAGGTTCCATCGTTTTAACAAGCCTTGCAACAGTGTTAATGCTCATACAGCTTATTATTAGAACAAGCCAAACGGGAAGAATTCCAGTAAATAGTGTATATGAATTTCTGTTGCTTTTTTCCTTTGTTCTTTTGGTTTTTTCTGTATTTTGGCTTATTAAAATTAAGCTTAACGTTGTAGCTTCCTTTATTTTGGCTGTTGCAACAATTCTTTTAGGTGTTAGCTTCAGTTTATCTGATGCTGTTACACCACTTATGCCAGCTTTGCAAAGCCGTTGGCGTGTTATTCACGTATTAACAGCCATTATTTCTTATGCAGCCTTTGCTGTTGATTTTGGCTTGGCAATTTATTACGTGATTTCCATTCCTCGTAAAGTTCCTGCAAATGGACTTCCTGAGGAAAAGGTGGCACGAGCAGCCTTCTTAGAGAAATTGATGTTCGATGCAGTAGTAGTTGGGTTTATCTTTCTCACACTGCTTATCGTTACTGGTTCAATTTGGGCAGAGGATGCTTGGGGAGCATGGTGGAGCTGGGATCCCAAAGAAACTTGGGCTTTAATCACTTGGATTATTTATGCAGTCTACATGCATTTACACTCCAAGCCTGCTTGGAGTGGTCACAAGGGTTGCTACTTGTCAATCATTGGGTTTGCCTGTGTCTTATTTACACTTCTTGGAGTGTCATTTTTGATGGGTGGCTTACACAGTTATTGATACTGCGATATAAAACAATTTAGTCGTGTTAAACAAATGATAACACAAAGGAAGGAATCATGAGCGATTATGACGTCATCGTGGTTGGTGCCGGTCTTGCAGGTAATACAGCAGCATACCTGTTGGCAAAAGCCGGACTTGAGGTTCTGGTCATCGAACGAAGTGAGACCATAGGCGGAAAGAATGTTACAGGTGGACGTATGTATAGCCACAGTCTGGAAAGATTCTTCCCTGATTTTGCAAAGGAAGCTCCACTTGGCCGCCGCATTACAAAAGAACGCATCTCTATGTTGACAG
>JAGCMR010000176.1 GCA_017646305.1 Spirochaetaceae bacterium | reverse complement strand
GATACAATTTCAAGTCATGGGAAAGGTATTTGTTTTTGTAAACCAGAAGGGAGGAGTTGGCAAGACCACCTCTGTTATCAATCTGGGAGCTTACATGGCAGAAGCTGGAAAAAAAGTTCTGCTGGTAGACTTTGACTCTCAAGGAAATATGACTTCCGGTGTGGGTATCTCAAAGGATAAACCCACTGTCTATGAATTGATAGCTCGTCTAAACACCCCAGAGGAAACAATCCGTCAATCCTGTATGGATAACCTCCATGTGATTCCAGCCTCCATCGATTTGTCTGGTGCTTCCATAGAATTAGCAGATCAAGAGGATCGTGACTTTTACCTAAAAAATGCTCTTGCCCCCCTTATTCCTCAATATGATTATATTCTGATTGACTGTCCTCCTTCCTTGGGAATTCTCACCTTGAACGGTTTGGCTGCAGCAGATTCTGTATTGATTCCCATGCAATGCGAATATTTTGCTCTGGAAGGAATTGCCTTGTTGTTGCAAACAGTTCAGCGAGTGCAAAAAAGCATTAACCCCAAGCTGGGAATTGGTGGAATCTTCTTCACCATGTATGATTCAAGAACACGCTTGGCTCAGGATGTAGTTGCTCAGGTAAAGTCTTACTTTGGAGACACCGTATTCAAAACCATTATTCCCCGTAATGTACGCCTTTCCGAGGCTCCATCCCACGGTTTACCTATTTGCAAGTATGACCCTTCTTGTACAGGAGCACGTAGCTATAAAAACCTTGCTACCGAGGTGATTGAACGTGGCTAAACGACAGGGGCTTGGCAGGGGATTAAATGCACTTATTGAAGAACCAAGCCTTGGTTCTGGAAATAGTGCTGCCATTCAAAATACATCATCTTTTCCCAGTGCATCATCAGAAAAACTTACTCAACCAGCAGTTAATTTTCCAGAAGGAATTACCCAAGAAGAAGATGGTTCTTTGAGCCTTGAAGTAGAACGATTGGTACCAAATCCTCACCAGCCCCGCAAAGAATTTAAAGAAGAAGCATTGCAGGAGTTGGCAGAATCAATCCGCGAGCATGGCATTATCCAGCCCGTAACGGTGGAGGATGCCGGAGACGGTCAATTCTACATTATTGCAGGTGAGCGACGAACTCGAGCTGCAAGGTTGGCGGGGCTAACAAAGATTCCCGTTCAGCTGAAAAAATATTCTGACCAACGAAAGCTAGAAGTTGCCCTCATCGAAAATATTCAGCGTTCCGACTTAAATCCCATTGAAGAAGCAGTTGCCTACCAAAAGCTCATGGAAATGAGCCAGTTGAGCCAAGAAGAGCTGGCTCAGCGGGTGGGAAAAAACCGCTCCACCGTGGCAAATGCCCTCCGTTTGCTGAAATTGCCCGAAGACATGCAATCAGCCTTGGAAACAGGAGCCATTACCTCTGGCCATGCACGAGCTCTGCTTTCCGTAAACGATGCCTCTGACCAGCGGATTCTCTTTGGTCGCATTACAGGAAGCGGACTTTCTGTACGAGAAGCCGAACAGCAGGCAGCGGAATTAAATGGCGGCAATAGAATTAAAGTAACAGAAAAAAAGGCTTCTCCAGAGGCAAAAAAAGATCCAGATTTAGCCGCCTTGGAGCAGCAATACATCGAAGTTTTTGGTACAAAGGTTTCCATCAAGGGAAATATGGATAAAGGTTCCATTATCATAGAATATTTCTCTCGAGACGATTTGGATCGACTTCACACTATTATTACAAAATAATTTTATTCCACTGACCACAGGAGGCTCAGATGAAAGGAATCATTCTTGCCGGCGGTTCTGGCACTCGGTTGTATCCCATTACAAAGGCTGTTTCAAAGCAGATTCTTCCCCTCTACGACAAGCCCATGGTATATTATCCTCTTTCCGTCTTGATGCTGGCAGGAATTCGGGAGGTACTTATCATCTCCACGCCACGGGACATTAGCTTGTTCAAGGAGCTCTTTGGTGACGGAAGTCATCTAGGTATGGAATTCCAGTATGCGGTGCAAGACCGACCACGTGGCTTGGCAGATGCATTCATCGTGGGAAAAAACTTTATCGGAAATGATTCTGTAGCCTTGGTTCTGGGAGACAATATTTTTTACGGCCAAAGCTTTACTGCTACCCTTAAATCAGCAGCGGCGAAAATTCAACAGGAGCAGGGAGCCGTTATCTTTGGCTACTACGTAAAGGATCCCACTGCCTACGGTGTAGTAGAATTTGATGCTGCTGGAAAAGTTCTGGGAATTGAAGAAAAACCAACCCAGCCAAAATCAAATTATGCGGTGCCAGGTTTGTATTTTTACGATAACTCCGTAGTGGACATTGCTGCCAACGTAAAGCCTTCTGAGCGTGGCGAGATTGAAATTACCACTGTCAACAACACCTATCTGGAAAGAGGCAAGCTTTCAGTGGAGCTTTTAGGTCGAGGAATGGCTTGGCTCGATACTGGTACTTACGACGGCCTTTTGGAAGCCAGTAACTTTATTGCCACCATCCAGAAGCGTCAGGGAATGTATGTATCTTGTATAGAAGAAATAGCCTTCCGCAACGGTTGGCTGGATAAACAGCAGATGCTGGACTTGGCCGCTGGATACAAAACTGAATACGGAGAGTATTTAAGATATATTGCTGAAATGGGACGGTAAAATTAAATCCCCATTGATAATTCATAAAAGGAGTAACCATGAGTTTAGGACGAGTTATCTTGTGTATAATTTTTCCACCCTTAGCAGTGTTAGATAAGGGTTGTGGCTCTATTTTGCTAGTATTGTTGTTAACCTGTGCTGGCTGGATTCCTGGTGCCATTGCAGCCTTGATTCTAAGCCAGAAAAAATAAGGACCATTCATGCCATTTACTATTCAAGGATGTGCTATCAAAGGATTATACGAGATTCAGCCCAGGTTTTTTGGGGACCACCGAGGATATTTTCTTGAAACCTACAGCCAGAAGGAATTTGCAGAAGCAGGTCTTACCATGACCTTTGTACAAGACAATCAATCTCTTTCCTCCCGTGGCGTGTTGCGGGGGCTTCATTTCCAAAAGCACCATCCTCAGGGCAAGCTAGTACGTGCCATGGCGGGGATTGTGTACGATGTAGCTGTGGACTTACGAACAGGCTCTGACACCTTTGGTAAATGGCACGGTGTGATTCTTTCTGCAGAAAAACAAAATCAATTCTATATACCAGAAGGATTTGCCCATGGTTTTGCAGTTCTAAGTGATACCGCCATTTTTGCTTACAAATGCACCGATTTTTACCATCCAGAGGACGAAGGTGGCCTTATGTGGAACGATCCTGCCATCGGTATTGACTGGAATCAGATAGCCGCAGAAGCAGGATTCACCCAGCAACTGGATTTCCAGCTTTCTGAAAAGGACACCAAACATCCAGCCTTTAATCTTCAGGGAAAATATTTTGATTTGAGTGGTCGCTGGATTGGACAGTGAATAATAAAACCCGTTGCTCGTGGTGCAATATAAAAAATAGTCGCTATGTGGAATATCACGACAATGAATGGGGTAAACCTCATTTTACTGACCAGCATTTGTACGAAATGCTGATTCTAGAATCCTTTCAGGCGGGGCTTTCTTGGGAATGTGTCTTAAACAAGAGGGAGGATTTTCGAAAAGCCTACGATGATTTTCACCTAGAAAAGATTATTGCCTACGATGATGTAAAGATTCAGGAGCTCTTGTCCAACAAGGATATTATCAGAAACAAGAAAAAAATCCTTGCAAGCATTACTAATAGCAAAGTATTTAAATCTATAGTGGAAGAATTCGGTTCTTTTTATCAGTATTTGCAAAGCTTTACCCAAGACAGCATCATTTACGAAACAGACAAAACTACAAACTACCTGTCGGATGCCATTTCCCAAGATTTGCAACGGCGAGGCATGAAGTTTGTGGGTTCAATTATCATCTATTCCTATCTTCAAGCTATTGGCATCATTTATTCCCACGAAAAAGAGTGCTTTTTGTATCGGCAAGGCTGAAAATACCATCTTCGTTGCTTACTGCTTCGATTTATGGTATCATGACTAAGTTGATTTCTGCCACACAAAGGAGACACCATGGTTTGGCTTATTGGAAAAAATGGTATGTTGGGGAGTGAGATTGCTCGTCAACTGGAAAATACAAATATACCCTTTGTGGGAACAGACCGAGAGGTTGATATTACAAATCAACAGGAGCTAGAAGCCTTTGCAGCCAGCAATCCTGGAATTACCTGGGTGGTGAACTGTGCCGCTTATACTGCAGTGGAAAAGGCAGAAACGGAGCCAGAGCTGGCAGAAAAGCTTAATGCCACTGGTGCTGGAAACATTGCAGCCGTTGCCCAGTCAGTGGGAGCGGGAATGATTCACATTTCCACCGATTACGTTTTTGACGGCACAGGAAAAACTCCCTACACCGAAATCATGCCCATGGCACCCCTTGGTGTTTACGGCAAGACAAAGGCACTGGGAGAAGAGCTAGT
>JAGCMR010000175.1 GCA_017646305.1 Spirochaetaceae bacterium | reverse complement strand
TCAATTATTTCCGACCAAACTCAGTATCCACCACAAACAGAATTAGCTCTCGGAGGCTTTTTCACCATATTAAAAGAAGGAGAAATCAAAAAACTTCCTGCCTGCAGCCTCGATTCCCGCACTGCTATAGGAATTACAAAGGACAAGCGTTATCTCTTTATATTATACGTAGAAGGAGAAAACAAAAAAGAAAGCACAGGTCTTTCCTACGAAGAATCTGCCCTGATTCTCCAAGCAGTAGGAGCTTGGGATGCCCTCCAAATGGACGGTGGTGGTTCAGCCTCCCTTTCTGTAACAGGAAAAACCATTACAGGTAGACATCATCGACGTGCAGCAAATATTTTAGCATTTGCCCCAATCTTTCAATAAATATCGATTGACCAATCAATGATAATGGACTATCATTATCTTATGGGTATTGTAACATCTCAGCAATTAACAAGATATTATGAATTGTACCGAGACACAGAGGTAATTTTTTCAAAGGAAGTTATCAAGACCCTCCACATGGATCCACGTCAGGTATACGTAAAGTGTACGGATTCACAATGGCCTTGTATAATTAACTCCACATCTTTTTTGGGAGCCAAGATTATCATCGGTTCCAAAGGTGGGGCTTATGCACGTTTGTCTAAGGAAAAGGGAACGGTAAACCTCCGTTTCTGTTTTTCCCAAGGCGAAAAGCAAGCTATCAGTTTTTTTGTCAATGCTCGAGTCCAAGAAATTGTACCATACATGGAGTCTTCCGACTTGGCCATTGTAAATCTAACCTATGTCAAGCGTCCACCTGATGATTTGATTGAACTTATCGGTCGACTTTTGGAAGCAAATACTAATGCTTTACGAAGACGAGACGAACGTATTCCCATTACAGAAGATTCACTTCGTAAGTTAAGCCTTGCAAAGGCTGATGCTGTTGTATTCATTGACAATGTTCCCCGCCATTGTATTGTTCGAGATATATCCTTCTCTGGAGCAAAGATTCTCCTGTTGGGAGTGGCACAGTTCTTGAACAATAAAAATGCCGTTCTTCGTTTGGAATTCTATGATCCACATGAGGTTATCTCACTTCCAGCAAGCATTGTTAAAACAGATATGACTCAAGGAAGAAAGGATATTATTGTTGTTTGTATTCAATATGATGCAACTAAAATTCCTATTACCTATAAGTTACATATCAACAACTATCTAACAGGAATGCGCAAGTCTCAGTTGTCTACGTATCATTCTGCCCCAGTTACAGCCTCTGCAGTATCTACAACCCCTCGGGGAATTGGTAATGGAAGTAGTCAAAATGCTGGACAGCAAAATCAGTCTAAACCCATGGTTCCCCTTTCAGCAAGAATGAATGTTCAGGAAGAAGAGGAATTGGTGGTGGAGGATGATGATTTGCCAGTTTTCTCCAGTTCTGATTCAGCTAATTAGACACAATATATTTAGGATATACTCATGAACCCATCAAGTCCCTTAGACAACCTTCTTTTTTTGAATTTACCTGAAGGTATGGATTTGTCAGCCTATAAGCTACAGATTAAATCTAATATTCCTCTTCCCGTTCAAAAGCCAGATAACGGTGATTTTGATATTTCTCAACTCACCCCAGAAATGATTTTTGCAGGTATACTGGTGGTATTAGCCTATGATCATCACAACCAATATCTTGATGATTATCGAAAATTGCTTTTAGAAGCAAAGCCCAATATCAAGCAGGAGCTTACAGAAGCAGCCATTCTTAAGTCACGAAATGAGGATTTTGATATAGCAGAAGAAATTTTTAGTGCTCTGCGGGGACTTGATCCTGAGGACATGCTCATTACCTTAAATACAGCCATTTTCTTTGACCAGCGAGCCGATTCTTACCGACAATCTGGCCTTTTTGAAGATGCTGATGCCTACGATGATTGTGCAGGAAGATTCTATGCCCAGGTTATGGAGTCTGACAATGCACCTCCAGAAGTTTTCTTTAATGCAGGCTTCTTCTTCCTTAAGCAAAAGAATTTTTCTAGAGGAAAGGAATGCTTTGAAACATACCTTGCCCTTACCTGTGACATTAGTGATGAAGAATTAGGTGAAAATGGCCAATATAAACGACAGCGTGCCCAAGAAATTGTTATGGACATTAGCAACAGAAATCTTGAGGACGAACAATTCAAAGCAGCCTACGACTACATTCTCTCGGAACAGGAAGAAAAAGGACTGGAGGAAATCAGAAAGTTCTTGAAAAAAAATCCCCGTGTCTGGAATGCTTGGTTTATGCTAGGCTGGGGCTTGCGAAGACTGCAGCGATGGGAAGAAGCTCGTGATGCATTCCTCCAATCCATTGAATGTGGTAGCACAGAACCAGACACCTTAAATGAGCTTGCTATTTGTTACATGGAGCTGGGAGAATATACAGAAAGCAAAAAATGCTTGGTAGAAGCCCTCTCTTTGGAGCCAGAAAATACAAAGTATATGTCTAACTTAGGTTACCTTGCCCTAAAACAGGGAAATCCCCAGGAAGCAAGAAAATTCTTTTTGGCAGTACTGGAATTCGATGCCCAGGATAAAATTGCTTTACAAATGTTAGAAGACTTAGAATAATTTATTCGATTATAACTGCACCTAAAACAGGCTTTACGGCTTGGTTCTAGGTGCTTTTTTTTATTTGTCAGTTTTACCAGGAATAATCACTTTATCCCCTACTGTAATCCCTTCTTTTTCAAACCATCCCTGGGGAACTTCTAGTGCATATCGCACTGAAACAGTACTAGTCCAGCTGGCCATACTAAAAGGTGTCATATGATAGATATCACGAATTCTACCTGTTGAGTCAATATATGCAATTGATAAGGGATGGGGAGTGTTCTTCATCCAAAAGCTCAAAATTTGATCACGATCAAAGACAAAAAGCATTCCAGTACCATCAGGAATTACTTCTCGCTCCATAAATCCTCTAGTTCTCGTTTCCTCGGTATCAGCAATTTCTACTACAACCTGTACAGGACTTCCATCCCCCCGCTGAATTGTCAGCTCCATTGTGGGTAAACGAGAATCATCCTTGCAGGAAACAAGGGTAGCCTGCAAGATTACCAGCAATAACAAAAAATTTTTTCGAAACAGATATTTCATATGAGATTCAATCCATTTGTTGAGCAGTGTTATACAGCTCCCACATTATAGACTTTCCAAAAAGCTTTGGCGTGTTTTTTCTTCCTTTGTTAATTCCACGTTGGAACCTTCCTGCAATTCTTGAAAAACCTTTTCGTCAGTGTACTTTAAGGTAAGGGGCCGCTCTAAGGACATGATAACTGAACCATCCTTCCACTCAGATTTTTTAGGAGAAAGACTATCAGGCTGTCCGTACTTATTGCACAGAGACTTAAATACACTGGCATAGTCCACCCGCTGTGGATTCAGATTCAAGGTAATAATATACAATCGATCCTTGTCAAACTGGAACCAGCACTCATCAAAAAAAAGCACTCCATTGGTGGAAATAAGTACCCGATTTTCACCAGGTAGCAGAGAAACGTCCCGATCCCCACGATAACCATAGGCGGGATCTTCCTGCAGGGCATTTTTTGCTGTATCCACAGACATTCCCAATACCACAGAACCGTAGCCACCAGGTAAAGCCCCATCTGCGGCAGCTACAGACCAAGTAAGAAACAGCACCATAAGGCAGGTAAAAAGTCTTTGACAAAAGAACTTGCTTCCAACAGACATCTTGCCTCCTAGGCTAACTGCTTACGATAGAAAATAGCTGCCTTTACAATTTCCACACAATCTGGCGCAAAAATTTTACCGTTATCGTCTAATTTTACAGGAGCCTGTTTTAAGAAAGCCTCTACAGTCAGTCGCTGCTTTTCGTAGGGAATACCACACATGGTAGCAACATCAATAGGAGTTAGGTCAAATTGACGAGGAACCTTACCACCACCTGTAGGCAGAACGAATTTTTCTTTTTCAAGCTGCAAAGACAACATATCCACCATTTTGTGAACAGGATTTGCAATGGCGGCATTGCTTAACTGTCGTTCCATACTCCACAATCGCTCAGAAAGTGTTACTGTTAGTCGAGAGACAAATTGAGGCTGAGAAGTTACCATCTGCTCAAAGTTTTTACGGTTTACCACCATGAGCTGACAATCTTCAAAGGCTAAAATACTGGCAGAACGAGGGGTATCTGCTAACAAAGCCATTTCTCCAAAAAAATCACCCTTTTTCAGTACCGCAAGAATTACTTCTGTATTGTTTACAATCTTAGTAATCTTAACTTGTCCTTCCTGAATAATAAACATATCTTGACCACTTTGACATTCGGCAAAAATCATGGTTCCTTTGGGATATGTTCTGATGGTTTCTTCTGTTGGCTCAAAATATACTGCCTTTGAGTGAGCCTTAAGTCGAGCAAAACGCTTTTTTGCTACCTCAACATTAAGACCACTGGGACAATCCTTTATATACTGGTAGTAGGCAAAGACAGCAGGATCAAAACAACCAATTTTGTCATAATAACTGGCTACAAAGAACATCTGCTCAGGAGATTCTACGGAAATATTTTTCAAAGCAAGCTGGGTCAGCTGCTCGTTCATAGTACGCATTTTAAGAGCAAAGGTACGAATTGTTTTCAATGCAACAGGAGCGTTACTTTGAATCAATTCAGGATACTGATCCTTTCTAACAGCAATAGCTACTACATCGGTTTCTGCAATAACAGTTTCGTACTGCACAAGACCAGACATACAGGGTACTACACCTACAAAGTCACCCGGTCCCAGTCGAACAGAAGCACCACCCTCTCGAGACCGAATACAGGTTACGGTTCCTGTCCTAATAATATAAAATCTATCACTATTTGACTTACCTTCAACGAGGAGATAAGAACTCCTACTAAAATTCACCAACGAAAGCTGCAACATGGCCTGCCCCCCCCCATTCTACTATTTAATAGTATAAAGACTAAAAATAGCATTTGTCAATCAACTATATTATTTTCCTTATTGATTATCGGTTTCTATCAGATTTTTATAGACCTTGATAGAAAAATTATCTCTGGTTCAAGGAAAAAACCTGTTTTATCTAGCACCTTCTCTTGTACCACTTGAACTAGCTGCTGAATATCACCTGCACTGGCATTCCCTCTGTTGATGATAAAATTCCCGTGCCAAGGAGCAACCTGGGCTCCACCTAATTCAAGGCCACGTAAACCAGCTTCATCCACAATCTTTCCTGAAGGCTTACCGAAATCTCGGTTATTCTTAAAGACACTTCCAGCGGAAGGATAGGAAAAATGACCTTTCTGCTGTCGGTCCGCCACAAAGGATTGTGACTTCTGCTTCATCTGCTGAAATTCAGCTTCATCAAGGGGATGCACCTTTAAGGTCACTGCAAGCACAGGACATTGTAACAGCTCCTTTTGAAAGGGTGATACCTTGTAGTCCCAGTCAGCAGCATTCATTTTGTAGGTTTTTAAGGAAGCATTCCATTGTTCATCTTCATTAACAGAAAGCTGCCCATATTCCACCTGTACAAGAACATCTGAAATAGACACATCGTAACAACGAGCATTCATAAAAGTTGCTCCACCAAGAGTTCCTGGAAGGCCGGCAAAATTTTCCAATCCTCCAAGCCGCTGTTCCAGACAAAAATCTATAACCTGCTGCCAGCTGCATCCAGCACCACAATGAAGCAAAGTTTTATCTGGAGATAAGGAAATAGACTTTAACTGAGTTGTAGAGAGAATGGGATATTCAATTCCTTCATCAGGAACCACCACATTGGAGCAACCTCCCAAAATCAAATAAGGAAAACCATATTTTTTTAGAGATTCCAGCACCATCAAAAAGGACTCTTTTGTGGCAGGTTCTACTAAAAGTTGGGCTTTTCCACCAACTTTAAAGCTTGTTCTTGGGGCTAATTCTTGGTCATACAAAAAAAATCCCTGGAAATCCCCCCGCATATTGATATTTTCTTCTATTTTCCGTACATTATACATGATAACAGCTCTATATCCTATTAGTTGTTACATTATTATACTTTAATTTAGGAGAAAAAGCGAGGGCTTATGGCTTTACGATTATATAATACTATGGGACGAAAAATGGAAGAATTCGTTCCGATTCACGAAGGAAAAGCAGGTTTTTACGGTTGCGGTCCAACTGTATATAACTATGCCCACATCGGAAATTTGCGGGCCTATGTTTTTCTTGATATTCTGGACAAGACCCTCAGTTACTTAAACTATGACATTACCCATGTCATGAATATTACTGACATTGGCCATCTTTCTGGAGACGACGATGAGGGTGAAGACAAAATGGTCAAAACTGCAAAGCAGCGAAATCAATCTGTTTTGGAAATTGCTCAGTTTTACACCGATGCCTTTTTTAACGACATAGACCGATTGAACATCCGCCGTCCTGACATTGTTTGCAAAGCCACCGAGCATGTTCAAGACATGATTGACCTTATCAAGCGACTGGAAGAAAATGGCCACACCTACATGTCTGGTGGAAACTTATATTATGATGTTTCTACCTTTAGTGATTACGGAAAGCTGGCCTGCCTGAATCTGGATGATTTGAAGGCTGGAGCAAGAATAGATGTGGACCAAAACAAGAAAAACCCCCAGGACTTTGTGCTGTGGTTTACAAAGAGCAAGTTCGAGAACCATGCCCTTGTATGGGATTCACCTTGGGGCCGTGGTTATCCAGGCTGGCACATTGAGTGTTCAGCCATGAGCATGAAGTATTTAGGAGAGCAGATTGACATCCACACTGGCGGAATTGACCACATCCCTGTTCACCATACAAACGAAATTGCCCAGTCCGAGGGAGCTACTGGAAAGCGTTGGGTAAATTACTGGCTCCACAATGAATTCCTTGTAATTGCAAAGGAAAAGGGACAGGAAAATCAGGAAGCAGGAAAGATGTCTAAGTCTTCTGGAAACTTCTTAACCCTTGAGTCCTTGGTGGAAAAGGGATTCCATCCCTTGGATTACCGCTTCTTCCTGTTGGGTGCCCATTACCGAAGCCAGGTGGCCTTCTCTTGGACCGCCATGGAAGGTGCAAAGAATGCCCGAAAGGCTCTTCTTCAGCGAGTAGAAAAAGTATTGACTCAAAACCAAGGAAAGCTTCCTGAAAAGGGTACTGTTGCAATTTCTGCCAAGGGACAGGAGTATCTTGATAAATTTACCGCTGCCTTGGAAAATGACCTAGCTACACCCCAGGCACTTTCTGCCTTGCAAACTGCCATTAAGGACGCTTCTCTTTCACCTGAAGAAATCCTGTCTGTGGTAGAAATTATGGATGGAGTGCTTTCCTTAAGCCTGCTGGAAGGAGCTTCTGCTCTTTATCAAGAGAAGAAGGCCGCAGAAACAGCTTCTCCTGCTGAAATGACTCCAGAAGATTTGGAAATTCAAGCCCTAGTGGATGAACGAACTGCTGCAAAGAAGGCCAAGGACTTTGCCCGAGCCGATGCCATTCGTCAGGAACTACAGGAGCGTGGAATCCAAGTTATTGATACACCTCAGGGCCCTCAGTGGAAAAGAGTTTAAAACTTAAATTTTATTCATACTTTTTTTATAGAGGGTGTAACAAAGAGGAGTTTTAATTGTTTGGTTTTTCAGATGGAAACGCTGGTGGTAGTTTAAACGCTGCTAATCCTAGTGATTTCAGAAAGATATATGATGGCGCAATGCAAATGCTCTACAAGGTTTCTTATCGTATTGTAAACGATGAGGAGGCTGCAGAGGATATTGTCCACGATTCTCTTATAAAGATGAATGAAAAGGCCATTGTCTTTCCTTCCCTCAACGATGCAAAATACTGGTTGATTCGGGTGGTAAAAAATGCCTCCCTCAATTACGTAAAGCGAAAGGGACGGGAACGGAAGGCATACGAAAAAGCCTTGTACGAGGATCATCGTAAGCAAGATTCTGGAGAAACAGAGCTGCTGAAGAAGGAAACTCAAAAAAAGACAAAGGAAGCCTTGGACAAGCTGCCAGAAAATCTTAGGATGGTACTCATTTTGCGGGAGTATGCCGAATTGAATTATAAGGAGATTGGCCGAGTTCTTGGAATTACAGAGGGAAACGTAAAGGTCCGTGTTTTTAGAGCTCGAGAGCAATTAGCAAAACTCATAGGAGAAGACGATGTCTATATGCCCTGAACAAGATATGCACTCAGTGTATTTAGATGGGGAATTACCTCAAAAATACGCTTTGGATTACGAGAGTCATTTAACTAGCTGTCAGCAGTGTCGAGATGATTTTCTAAAGCTTCAGGCTATCAGCAACACCTTAAAGGATGATGCACATTCTATTCAGTTGTCAGAACAGGACATGGAAGATAGTTTTTCTCGATTGCAAACAAAGCTCCATTACCAAAAAACAGTAAAAAATATTCAGCCACAAAATATCAAGCGATTCACTTGGGTTGTACCTACAGTGGCAGCCGCTGCCTTGGCTTTTGCCTTGATTGTACCTTTAAGAACTGGAAACATTGCGTCTACTCCAGTAATTAGCCAAGAAAGACCTATTAGTATTTCTGCTAGTGCTTTAACTGGAGATCTTTCCGTTGCCCCTTCTTTAAACTATCAAAAGGCAACATTCTTTCGAGATCCTATTATTGCAGAGGAGCCCCTGAATCATATTCAGACTGTATCCTTATCTTCAGATGAAGTAATTGCTCCTGTAGATATTTTTAGACCATCTTTTGATACCAATCAGGGAGTTTCCATCAAGATGACACTATCTAATTTAAATTCAATTCCCGTACAAGGAAAAACTACAGGTCCAATCCAAATGCTTATTACAATTTCAGGCGAATAGAGGTGAGTTT
>JAGCMR010000174.1 GCA_017646305.1 Spirochaetaceae bacterium | reverse complement strand
CCGTTACTCGACAGCGATTGTATATCGAAACCATGGAAGAAATCTTTGCTGCAAAAGAAAATTCTACCCTCATAGACGGGGAGCTGGATAATGTGCTTCCTGTAAAAACCCTGACTGGAGGAGCTCAATAATGAAGAAGGTCTGGACAAGTTTAATTATTGTAGTGGTATTACTGGTGGCTTTTTTAATGCTGGGTCCCTTCTACATTGTATACGAAGGCTATCAGGCTGTAGTGACCCGTTTCGGTCAGATTGTAAACACTCGTACCCAGGCTGGTCTTTATATCCGCCTACCTGTGGTTGACACCGTTACCACCTATCCCAAGTTGATTCTTTCTTTGGACGGAGATTCCCAGCGAATTCCCACCAAGGAAAACCAATTTATCATTGTGGACACCACCAGCCGCTGGAGGATTTCTGACCCCGGCTTGTTCTATCAGTCCTTCAAGACACTGGAGGCAGCCAATAACCGTCTCAGTGACATTATCGATTCTGCCACTAGAACCATCATTACCCAGAACAGACTGGCAGAAGTTGTTCGTAGCTCAAACCTCATTAACGAGCTGGCCACCTCCAACTCCTTGGTAAACATGGAGGACGAGGAAACAGCCCAAATCGAGGCACTGGTAAATGTCAGCACCCAGTCAGAGGCAGTGGCAAAGGGACGCCGTCTTTTAAGCAATGAGATGGCAGAAGAAGCTCGCAAAATGATTAGCGAGTACGGCATTGAGCTCATTGATATTGTGCCTCGCCAAATCAAGTATTCTGACGAGCTAATAGAAAGCGTGTATAACCGCATGATTAAGGAGCGAAATCAGGTGGCTCAGGCCTACCGCTCTTTGGGAGAGGGAAAGAAGGCAGACTGGCTTGGAAAGCTGGAAAAGGAAAAGCTTACTATTCAGTCTGAGGCTTACAAAAAGGCAGAGGACGAAAAGGGACGGGCCGACGCAGAGGCCACTCGCATTTATGCCGAAGCCTATTCCAAGGATCCTGAGTTCTACACCTTCTGGAAGAGCCTTGAATCCTACAAGTCCACCATGCCCAAATTTGATGCCACCTTTAGCACCAATATGGACTACTTCAAATACTTGTACGACTCCAAGGGCAAGCGATAATTTTCAAAAGGTAAACGATAATTTGTATCCAATAGCCAAGGAGTAACGATGATTTCCCTGTTGAATCGAAATGACGGAAAGCTAGAGCTGGATATGGCCATGGGCCCCAGAGATTTTGCCCAAAGCCGCCTTCTCCCATTTTTGGAGGAGGATGGATGGATTGTTTGTGGCACAAGCCTTTCTAGCTGGAAGTTTACCGAAGTGATTCAGCAGGGAGATTCCATTTATGTGACAGGAAGTGATTTTCCGGGAACCTCCCTTCTTGAGTTCTTGTATGATAAAAATTCATCAGAGAAAAACTCTGATACATCAATTATATCTATTCTAAAAGAAGTTTTTCGTGGAATGGAGCTGGTTCTACAGCAAAAGCCAGAGTTTCAGCTTTTTGGTCCTGCTCAAATTCTTGTTGAAAAAGAAAAGGATTCAGCAGAAACACGTCTCCTTTTTTTACCTTCCACCCTTTTTAAGCGGGCAATAGAAAGCCATACAGAACAAGAACAAGGTCAGCTTTCAGGCTGCTATTGCAATCCTCAGCTTCAGGGAACAGAGGCAGTGGCCTTTAATCAAGGAGTCTATCTATACAAAGCTTTAAGTGGACAGCTCCCATTTCCCCAACGAGAAGAAGAGCTACGCTGGACAGAATATCGTGACAAAAACTTTATGCCACTGGAATTTCTTGTTCCAGGTCTCCCCTCCCAGGTGGCAGATGCAGTAAACAATAACCTGCAGCTAGGTACATCTTTGACAGCAAAAAAGAAAAACACCCTGCAGTATAAAATCATGGAAAAAAAAGCGGCTCCCCGTAAGCCAGTGCTTTTACATTCAATGGTAGCTGCAGAAGAGCCTAATCTTTTACGCCTTTCTACACAGACAGAATCCACAGATTTTATCCAACGGCGGGAAAGCTACCAGCAGCAGCAAGAAAAAAAGCTCCATCGGAAGCGTTTTATCAAAAAATACAGTACCTGGATAAAGGTAGCCCTGGCAGTGGTGGCAGTGGGAATTGCAGCCTGCATTTCAGGAATTAAAGATTGGCGCAATGAATTTGTGTCCACTGGCCTCAGCCCTGCTCAAGTCTGTGGCGTGCTGTACACGGCTTTAGATGAACAAAATCTGGTAATGGCAAAGGCCATGTGTACAGGCTCTGGAACGGAAGAATTTCAGGAACGACTTTCTAATTTCTTTATAGCCAATAGAATGCGTACTGGCATGGATCCTACAGCCCTTGCAGTAACTCCCAGCCAATGGGTTCAGTATCTAGCACAGCAGGCCACTCAAGAAAGTTCAAGTCCCTTTCAGCAAAGAGAAATATGGATTTATGGTGTAACGAATTTTCACCTTGAAATACCACAACTTTCAGAAAAAGCTTTAAGCCAGCTCCCTGTGCAAGCCTCCAGTCGGCTTCCAGTGTATCCTCCCCTACGGAAGGACAAGCTGCGATTGGTGGAAGGAAAGGAGGGAGAAAAACTTCAGGCTGTGGCAACCTATAGCCTAGTTTACAGCGATGGACTTGATAGCCTTCAAGTAGAACACCATCGTGATAGCCTTACCTTGGAATACAAAAAACAAAGCTGGCAGGTGGTGGCAGTGGAACAAGAATTTAACAATGAAATGGTAGAACGAAGCCAGATTGAAAAGGATTTCACCCAGCTGCTCAAAGAATTGCAGCAGGAGAACGCAACAAACCAACTCCTGCAGGAGAATGAAGAAAACCAACTCCTGCCAGAGAACGCAACAAAACACCTCCTGCAAGCATATCCTTGGCTTGGAAGCCTTTAGTTAGGCTCCAAAGAACAGATCCTTTACCACCACAAAGACAACAGAAAGCACTAGGGCTGGCAGATAGTTTGCCGTTTTTATCTTTGCCAGTCCCATGAGATTCACACCAATCATGATAATCAAGATTCCACCTGTAGCCCCTAGCTCTGCCAGTAGCACATCGTTAGTATAAGCGGCCACCAAGCCAGACAGCAGCGTCAAGGCACCCTGATACACCAGCACCGACAAGGCAGAAAAAGCAGTTCCAATTCCTAGGGCTGCAGCAAAAATAATGGCCATAAAGCCGTCCAGCACTGACTTGGTAAAGATGATGGTATAATCTCCGTCAATTCCTGCCTTGATGGAACCAAGAATCGCCATGGCTCCCACACAAAACAGCACCGAAGCATTCAAAAATCCGTAAGCAAAGTTACTGGATCCCTGCTCCTGTTGACCTTGGGAATTTTTCTTTCTCAGCACCAGCTTTCCTAGAGCATCTCCCAAAAGAAGAATCTTTCCGTCAATATCCATCCAAGAACCGAGAATTCCACCAGCGATAATCGCCATGGCCAAAAAGATAATGTTTTCATAGGCCAGTGCCATTTCAATACCAATCACCATGGTTACCACACCAGCTCCCGTTTGCACCACACGGGAAAGATTGTCGCTAATTCGTTTTGAAAAAATAATACCAATCAATGAACCAATGATTATGGCAATACAGTTCACAAAAACCGCAATCATAATTTCTTCCTTACAAATAAATACACCAGCACACCCACCAAGGGAAAGACTGCAAAGGTAGTAAACAGTACAGGATACCCAAAGGAATCTATCATCCAGCCACCAAGACTATTCCCCAATACACTGGCCAAACCAAGGGCAAAGATGGAATACAAACTCATGCTAATCATGAGCTTCCCCTTTGGAGCATACTGAGCCACAAAAACCACCGCCGCATGATGATACAAACCATAGGTAACAGAATTCAGCAATTGTCCCAGCACTGCTCCAGTCATGTTGGGAAAGACAATATACAACAACATTCTCACTCCCACCAAGGCTGTGCAAAATACCAATAGATTTAAGGAACCGTAGCGGCGCAAAAATCTTCCTGAAAAAAACATAAAAGGAATTTCAGAGGCTGCAGAAATGGCACTTAAGGTACCAACTCCATTGGAATGAAGGAATTCTGTAGTGTACAGGGCAAGCATCTTTGTAACAGGAGTTAAACCAAAAAAGCCTAGGAACAATAACAACAATCCCATCCAAAAAATCGGGGGAAATTGTGCCAGAGTTTGCCAGATGCCTTCTTTTTTTTCAGATGATATTGGTGAAGGAGAATTTTCCTCCGCTGAAATGTCCTTTCCCTGAGAAGAAAGAATGTCTGGTACAAAGAATAAGGACAAGGCGAACAGCCCTGCAGAAACCACCATCCACACCATATATTGACGGGCAGTACCAGCAGGAACAAAGAGTTGCAGCAACAAGGTCATGACTACGTAGCCAATGGAACCGGCTACCCGAACCTTGCCGTAATCATCTCCCCCTCCCTTCAAAAACCTTTGAATCAGAGAATCAGACAGGGGAACAGCCCCCTTGTAACCAAAGGAATACAGGGAAAGAAAAGCAGCTGTAGCTCCAAATCCCACGATTTTTACCATGGGAAAAGGAACTAGAGCCATCAAAAGTCCCATTAAAATCAAAAACAAGCCATACTGACCTTTTTTTTCAATAAGGGGACTAACAATCAAGGGCAGAATTACTCCTGCCCCTTCAAAAATACCTAAGAGAAACCCCACTTGGGTAGCCGTGTATCCCATTCCCGTCAAAACGATGGGGAGATACACAGCAACAACACCATAAATGGCAAAGAGAAAAAATATGGGGAGGGCAAGTACCATGGTTTATTCCAGAACTTGGGAACCTCTGCCCATGGCGGTAAGACCAGTACGAACCAGTTCCTTAATTCCGTAAGGTTCCAGTAATCGAATCAGACTTGCCACCTTGTCTTCACTACCAGTTACCTCAATCACAACTGATTCCACCCCAACATCAACAATGCGGGCACGGAAGATATTGGCAGTTTGAATAACACCTGCACGATGGGCTTCATCAGCACCAACCTTAATCAAGGCCATTTCTCGAACCACTGTCTCAGAAGCAACACAATGCTGAATAGAAATCACTTCCACCAGCTTTGCCAGCTGCTTGGTAATCTGGTCAAGAATGTACTCATCGCCACTTACCACAATGGTCATGCGAGACTGACCTGGGTTATAGGTTTCTCCTACCGTAAGACTGTCAATATTATAGCCACGGCGACTAAAAAGACCTGATACACGACTCAAAACACCAGCATGGTTTTCTACCAAAACAGAAAGAACATATCGTTCCATACTTATACGCTCCTTTCCTTGTATACACCCAACAATCGAACTTCATCTGCCTTAGATTTAAGGGCAGAAATAGCAGACTCCAATACTTCCTTGCCACCTTCTGGTAGCTGCACATCTGCATAGAACATGTATCTCCAGGGCTCACCCATAATGGGGCGAGATTCCAATCGGGTCATGTTCAAGTTCTTTTCGTGGAATACACCGAGACACTCATACAAGGCACCACTTTTATTTTTTGCAATAAATACCAAAGAAGCCTTGGCAATGTCATTGGTGGCAGCAGCACAACAAGTATCACCACCACAAGCCCGTGCATAAGCTTCATCAGTGGCAGCAATCTGTCCGGCACTATCCTTGGCGGTAATCACTACAAAGCGAGTGTAATTGCGGGGATTTAGCTCAATTCCAGTAGCCAACACCTGAAGATTGTAATAGTCAGCAGCAACAGTGGAAGCAATAGCAGCATTTTCCACAGATGCATCTTTAGCCACCAATTCTGCTGCAGTGGCAGTAGATGAAGCATCCACGTGAATCCACTGCGGATACTTATCCAAGAAATCCTTACATTGGGGAAAACCGTGGGGATGGGAATGGACCTTCTTGATGGAATCCAAGGTTGCACCCTTTACTCCCAGCAGGGCATGCTCAATTCGCAGGGTATAGGCTCCGCAAATGCTTACATCATCAAAACGGAAGAGGTTGTCGTAGTTATCGTAGACTGAACCAGCCAAACTATTTTCTAAAGGAATCATTCCATAATCGGCACGACCTTCTGCCACTGCCTGGAACACATCACGGAAGGAATCAAGCCCAACAGATTCAACCTCGTCAAAATACAAGTTGATTGCCTGCTCAGCGTAGGCTCCGTGGTCTCCAGAATAGGCACAGGTTACCTTACCATCAGCTGACTTTTTCTCACCAGCCACAACTACCTTTTTTGCTGCCACGGGATGAATGCGAGTTACTTCCTTGCCAACAACAGGAGCAAGTACATCAATGTCACGCATTAATTTTTCAAACTGCTCTGGGTACATAGTCTGGGCTGCATCGGAAACAGCCTGCTCTGGCTGGCAATGTACCTCTACAATGATTCCATCAGCACCAGCTGCAATGGCGGCAAGTCCCATCGGTGGAACCTTGTCCCGCAATCCCACTGCATGGCTTGGGTCAATGATAATGGGCAGGTGGGTCAAGGAACGAAGCACAGGTACAGCGGAAATATCCAAGGTATTTCTAGTAGCCTTTTCGTAGGTACGGATTCCCCGCTCACACAAAATAACATCATCTGTTCCAGAAGACAAAAGATACTCCGCAGCCATAAGCCATTCTTCAATGGTGGCAGAAAGACCACGCTTTAAGATAACAGGCTTGCCTAAAGCACCAACCTTCTTCAAAAGCTCAAAATTCTGCATATTGCGGGCACCAATCTGGTACACGTCAACATAATCCTTCATTAAGGGAATATGATCTGCAGAAACAATTTCTGTAACAATGGGCAAACCATAGGCATCACCAGCCTGGCGGAGAATCTTTACTCCCTCCTCTCCCAAGCCCTGGAAGGCATAGGGGCTGGTTCGTGGCTTAAAGGCTCCACCACGGAGCATGGCAGCACCTGCAGCGGAAACACGAGCTGCAACACCCATCATCTGCTCAAGGCTTTCTACAGCACAAGGACCAGCAATGGAAAGCACCTTGTTTCCACCAATACGTACAATCTGGCCTCTATTATTCTTTACCTCTACTACAGAATTTTCCTTTTTGTACTCACGACTGGCCATTTTATAAGGCTTAGAAATGGGAATTACTCGTTCAACACCAGGGAGGATTTCCACCTCACGGGGATCAATGGAAAGCTTTCCCACTGCGCCAAAAATTGTATCTTCCTCTCCAGTAATTTCATTTACCTTGAAGTTATTTCGAATCAAAAAACTTTTTAAGTCTTGTTTTTCCTTTTCAGGGATTCCTTTTTGTAAAACAATAACCATATTTCTTCCTCCTCAAGTAGCACTATCATAAAAAGACAGCATCCTTCATGGCGAGAAGACCTTCCCCGCCGTGAAAGCTGCTGTCCTTCTGTATTTTACATTTCTGGGTTCCAAGACACGGTGCGCAGAATATCTGCAAAAACACCAGCAGCCGTTACACCAGCCCCTGCTCCATATCCCATGATAGACAAGGGAATGGGATTATAACGCTGGGTATGGAATACAAAGGCATTTTCCCCACCCTTTACAGTGTACAAGGGATGCTCAGAATCAACCTCCATCATACCTACGCTACACTTGCCGTCCTTGATAGATGCAGCCATACGAAGCACCTTTCCCTCAGTCTTGAGGCGAGCCATAAGCTTGCTAAAGT
>JAGCMR010000173.1 GCA_017646305.1 Spirochaetaceae bacterium | reverse complement strand
TGTAGACAAGGGACAGGAAAAGCTCATGAAGACTATGCTTTTTCCTATTTTCTTCCTCAATAAGGATGAAAACATAGTCTACGCCAATGAAGAAGCCTTTAGAATTTGTCCCAACATCTACAAGGGTTTAGAATTCACAGACTCTTTGCAGGATATAATGGCACATTTTTCACCCTACTACATCGACACAAAGATTGCTCAAAACGATTTATTTTCAAATGAGAAAAATATCATCCTTCAAAGCAAAGCTAACGGAGACATTTTCTATCTCCACAAACAAGAGATTTCTCTTAAAAAAAAGAACAATAAAGATGAAACAGGTACTCTACTCATGCTTGTGGCAATTTCTTCCATGCAAAGATTTTTGTCTACTTTAGAAGACAAGGCCTTTCGTGACCCCCTTTGCGGCTGCTATAATCGCCATTTTTTAGAAATAAAGCAGGCAGAATTTTCCGTTGCTAATGATGAGTTACTCAAGCTTCTTCCCATTAGTTTCATTATGTGTGATATTGACGGACTCAAAGTAGTAAACGATACCCATGGTCATGACAAGGGGAATGAATATATTACCCTCTGTCATGATGTTATTAAATCCTCAGTACAATTAGACGACTTTATCTTTAGGTTAGGTGGCGATGAATTCCTAATAATTCTTACAAATACAGAGCAACAGGTGGTTAAGGAACGAGTAAGCACCATAGAAAACAAGATGCAGGAAATCAAAAAGGAATACAATACTAGTATTTCTCTTGGCTCTGCCACCACAGAAAAACTTCCCATTGATTATATGCAACTTATTAAGGAAGCAGACGAAAAAATGTACAAGAAAAAGGCTCAGCGAAAAAACCGCATACCTAAAGAATAACTATCTATGCATAGACATGCCCTGCATAGACATGCTCTGGATGAATATGTACTGTATACAATCTTGAGCAAGTAATTTGGAAACATTTTTAATGTTATATCAATTTCTTCTATTGTTTCTTTGTTAAAAAATCATTTTTTTTCTCCAAAAAAAGATTTTTAGTTGACAATAGATTTCTTGTTCTATATCATATTTGTAATAATTACAATTTTATACTAAAGGGAAATAGGAAGTAACACAATGAAACTGATGTTAACAGAAAGAGAAATGACAAACAGGATTATTGCTTGTGGTATTCGTCCTTCTTTGCAGAGAATTCATATTTATCGCTATCTTTGTAATACAACAGAACATCCTACTGTGGAAACCGTATATTCTGCCCTTATTTCAGAAATTCCCACTTTATCAAGAACAACGGTTTACAATACTCTGAAGCTTTTTCACAAGCATGGGTTAGTAGAAACTATCACCATAGAAAATGAAGAGCTGCGCTATGATGCGGATGTGAGAGATCACCTGCACTTCAAGTGTAATTGCTGTGGTTCAGTAAGTGACATTCCCTACGAGGAAACTTCCACAGTTTATAAATCCTTTGCACAGAAATTACCCATGGGCTTTTCCTTGTCAAAGATTCAAACCTGCATTTGGGGAACCTGTTCCAAATGTACCGTACAAGAAGCATAAATTATTTTGATTGATTTTGGGCCATCCAAGGATACCTAGGATGGCCTTATTTTTTCATTTTACCCCTTCCTTATAAACAACTTAACTCCACTCCTTTTTTGTACGATACAATAATATAGGAGTTTTTATGCGTAAGATTTCTTTAGTACTGAGCTTGATTCTTTTTTCACTAGTACTGTTTATTTCTTGTGAAAGTACTGAGCCTGTAGAATCTCAGCCTCCAGTAGAACCGCCAGCAGAACCCAAAACTGTACAGGATTTAATTCTGGCAGGAAAATATGATGAAGTTAAGGATTCCTTGCAGTTTCAGCGGGATATTAACACTGTGGATGAAAATGGAAACACAGTTCTTCATGCCGCCGCCAAAGTAAACCATGCTGAATTAGTACAGTTGTTTGTTTCCATGGGTGCTTCCACAGAGTTAAAGAATAATGATAGCGACACTGCCCTCCATGTGGCAGTTAAAAACGATAGCGTTGCAGCAGCTCAAATCCTTTCAGCAGTTGACAGTGATATTTTTGCTATGGATGCCTATGGAAAAACGGCCCTAGAGTTGGGTATAGAAAAGGGTACTCAGTTTTTTGATGCAATGATTACCACCAGAACTGGGGAATTGCAGGATACCAGAGGAAGAACCATTATCCATTACTTTGTGATGGATAAAAATCTTTCTGCCTTGGAATATGCTGCACGAAAAAGAATCCCATTGTCTGTTCCTGACAACGAAGGTAAAAAACCTTTAGCTCGGGCTTTGGAAAATCATCAGGATCCACAAAGTATCCGTATTGCTGCAACCCTCCTGCTGAATGGAGCAAAACCAGAAGGTGGTATCTACTCCTACTTTGAGAACTCTACTCTTTTAAGAAATCCAACCCTTCGCCTAGAAGATGGACAGACACCTCTACACCTTTCCAGTATCCAAAATCACATAGGTATTACTTCCTATTTACTGGAACAGGGAGCAAATATTTCCGCTCAAGATATTTCTGGTTCCACACCACTTCATGAATCCATCCGTTACGGCCATGTTGAAAATGCCCGTCTCTTGCTAGATGCTGGAGCAAAGGTAAATGCCCAGGATAATTTGGGGAAAAGTCCCATTTTGTTGATTATGCCCCAAAAGAACCAAGCAGAAATTTACAGTCTTTTGTTGTCCTACAGAGCAAATGTATATATGAAGGACTTGTATGGTGACTCTGTACTCCACGTGGCCACCATGAATGGAGCCGACGACAAAACCTTGAATCAGCTTATTCTTGCAGGTGCTGATATTAACGAGCGCAACAAGGAAGGAATCACACCCTTAGCCTTAGCCGTAGACCATCGCCGCACTGCCATCATACAGTTCTACATTGGCGCAGGAGCAGACATCCATGCAGAGGATAACATGGGAGAAACTCCCCTCACCCGCTCCCTGAAAGCTGGCCCAGAAATGTCCAAAAAGGTACTGATTGCCAGCAATATCCATAGCCGTGATTCCTACGGAAACACAGCCTACCATTTAGCCATACTCACTGCTGAGCCAAGCTTTATTCTAGAAGAAGAAACCAAGTCCGACAAACCCATTGCCGACGACCTTACCATGACCTTGGAATATATCTACACCTTGAACAAGGAAATCAATAGTCAAAACAGAAATGGAGATACTCCCCTTTCACTGGCAGTTCAAAGAAACATCCAACGGGCAGGAGAATTCCTTTTAAACCGTGATGCAGATATCTTTGCCACCAACAATAATGATTATTCACCTCTGCGTTATGTCCTTGAATCCAGTAACAGTAGTAACAACTGGCTTTTAAATTCCAAGGTGATTCAAGCAACTGATGGTAGTGGAAACACTCCCATCCACTATGCTGCTGAATGGGAGCTTGTATCTGCAATCAATCTCCTGTCCGAGAAGGGTGCAGATACCAATGCTCGAAACGCAAATGGTGAAACGCCTATCTACAACGGTGTTAAAATAGATAGTCCTGCCGTTATAGAAGCCTTGGTAGCCAAGGGAGCCCAATTCAACATTCGAGACAACTTGGGAAATACCCCCATCCATGCCTGTATCCGCTGGGATAGCCTCAATGCGCTGAAAAAGCTTTTTGTATTGGGAGCAAATCTCAATGCTCAGAACATTGCAGGAAAAAGCCCCTTGGCAGAGGCTGCTCGAACAGGAAAAACTCAGCTGGCAACTCTCCTGATAGACCATGGAGCAAATATCAATACTTCTGATGAAACAGGAAAGACTGTATTAATGGACGCCATCCAAAGCGGCAACACAGAGCTTATAGCCCTGCTTCTGAACAAGGGTGCCTCTCCACTCCTTCAGGAAATGAACGGACGCAATGCCTTCCATGAGGCTGCAATTTTAGGTGATCCTCAGGTTTTGAGACTTGTTCGTATGGCTGGTGGCGATCCTTTATCACGAGATAAGGACGGCAACACTCCTCTGTCATTAGTATTTAACAAGGGAGAATCAGCTATTAACGAGGTTTTAGGTGCAAACTTGAACTTAAGCGATTCCTACGGAAACTCTCCTATCCACGTTGCAGTAAACTCTGGTGTACAGCCAGCCATTATGGATGTGCTTCTGGCAAAAAAATATCCCGTTAATAGACGGAATAGCTCTGGTAGTACCCCAATCACCCTTGCTGCAGCACAAGGAAATCTTCCCTTAGCAGCAATTTTACTCCAGTATGGAGCAGATCCCTTTATTTCCGATAATACTGGGGAATGTGCCGTTTCCTTAGCATTAAAAGGTAATCAAGAGATTCTTGATCAGCTGGTAAAACAGGCTAAAACAAAGACAGATATTTCTGGAGAAGGAATCCTTCACTATGCTGCACGTCTTAGTGATGGAGAAACAATAAAGCGTTTATTATCCATGGGATTAAGCAAGAACCAGAAAAGTCTTACTGGAGAGCGGCCCTACGACATAGCTGTAAGATGGCAGCGGCCAGATATTGCAGCCTTGCTCCACTAGGATCTGCTTTATAAAATGTAATGAACTTGAAAAGATAGATTATAGGAGGGTTGCCTTATCCAGCATAATGCGGAAAGCGCTGCCCTCCTTTTTTAATTCCTTGGAACCACGGGTAATCTTACACAGACTCATACTGAACATACGAGCAATTTCCCGTTGGGTCCTTCCCTTATCGATTTCCTTAACTAAAAGCCAGCGTTTTTCCATATCCTGCAATTCAGAAGGTGTAAAAAGACAACCAAAAAATTTTTTTATTAAATCAGCATCATCGGTGGATGCTAAAAGTTTACAGATTTCTTCTAGACCATCTTGCTGTAGCGTTTCTTCCATGATGATATTGTATAGAGAAACAAAAAAAATAGCAACGGAGACAGATTTAATGGGAGAAATTTAAGAGAGAAAAAAAATTAGGCACTACGGCTATAAAATGCAAGGAAGACCGCCTGTAGTGCCTCTCAGAGCAATTTATTTATATTGCAAATAATTCTTTGATATTAGCATCCACCACCATAGATAGTGCTTCTGGACTTGTTTTTAAGATTGCTGCCACAAAATTATAGGTATGTTCCACTAAATTTGGTGCATTTGTTTTTCCACGATGTGGCACAGGAGCCAGATAAGGAGCATCAGTTTCCAATAACAATCGGTCCTGGGGAATATACTGAATCAGTTCCACCATCTCCTCCATGCGAGACTTCTTTGTGTAGGTAATGGCACCAGACAAGGAAATATACCAGCCACGATCCAAAAAACTCCGAGCTTCATTTTTACCATAGGAATAACAGTGAATGATTCCCCGATCATAGGCCACATTTTTAATACAATCTAAGGTTCCTTCAAAGGCATCCCGAGAATGAACAATCACTGGAAGCTGCAATTTACGAGCCAACTCTAGCTGCATTTCGAAGAACTCAGCCTCGCCATGAAATAACTCAGCTGTAAAGCTATCCTCGTTCCGCTTGTCCACCCCAGCTGGATTCCAGTGATGATCAAGCCCACACTCTCCCAGAGCCACCAAACGGCCCTTTCCAAAGCCACAGAAGTCCTCCTGACTCATAACCTCCGTTATGATGGACTCCAGCACCTTTATTTGATTAAAGCGGTCTAAAATAGCCTCTTCTGCAGGCCAAATCCCCGCAGAAAAATACATCATCTTCTTGATGGTTTCCCGAGCTCCATCATCATCAATGGCTGCCACCAACTCCTGGGCCTTTTTCCCTCGAGTATATAAGTCGTCACAACGTGTTCCAATATCTAAACCAAACAAAGGGCTATGAGTTGCCATGGATTTTAATGCAGCAGGTACATCAAGGCCCCGCTCCCAAATATGATGCAAATGAAAATGTGTATCTGAAAACATGATGAAAGGCTTCCTAAAAATTATTTACTGTATTTTACTCAGAATCCGTACAGATGCGGTGCGTCCTCTGTACAAGCTTCGGGTTTTCGCAGCGAACCTGTGAGCTTCTAGCGGGCGGGATTTCCCAAGATCTCTCAGGCCTTGGGCCGGCCTCACAGCATAGCTGTTCAGCTTCAAAGGCTTGAAACTCGCCTTCGTCTCGTTGCCAGAACCCGTCGGACGCGGTGCGTCCTCTGTACAAGCTTCGGGTAGGCGGGATTTCCCAAAGCCTCTCAGGCCTTTGGCCGGCCTCACAGCATAGCTGTTCGGCTTCAAATCCCGTCGGACGCGGTGCGTCCTCTGTACAACAATTCGGGTAGGCGGGATTTGAACCCACGACATCTAAGTCCCGAACCTAGTGCGCTACCAGCTGCGCTACTACCCGGAAAAAAAAGAAGCCCATCCATTGCTGGATGGGCTTTAGCGGGAGCGACGGGGCTTGAACCCGCGATCTTCGGCTTGACAGGCCGACGCGATAACCAACTTCGCTACGCCCCCGTGATGATTAAGACTATATCATAGACGAACTTTTTGGTCAAGCATTTTTTTATAAAAAAACAAATTTTTCTTTACTTTTTTCCACTTGCAATTATCTGCTTATTATTATATCATAGTCATAGTTGCCGGAATGGTGGAATAGGTAGACACAAGGGACTTAAAATCCCTCGGATGAATAATCCGTGCCGGTTCGATTCCGGTTTCCGGCAAGGCCGCATTACCGTAAGGTGATGCGGTTTTTTTATGCCTACTCTGGCTTTAGCTTTCCTAGGGCATAAAAAAAAGGACTGGTTATCCAGTCCTTCCTTGCTTTTATATTGTGGCTTTAACGAAAAGATTAATGTACCTGACTATACATTCCTGCAATTTCTTGACGCCAGTCAAATTTCTTATCCTTTTCTTCCCATTCAATAATTCTTACAATGCTAAAGTTCCTTGTATCCTGCATATTAGGAAAATGAACTACGGCAAAACGTCCCTGACCAATATAAGTTACCTGCTGATTTTCTTGCAAAGTCTCACGGCTCCGCAAATCCTCCAAAACGCAGTCAAAGTGAACTGGTGAACCTGTTCCCTTGTCTGCTAAGGCTGACACTAAGTCCTCAATAGGTTTGCCACATTTGGGGCAAATCACTTCTCGTTGTTTCAGTTCCTTGATTGATTCTAAATCCCGCTGCATATCCTCATGAACATGCTGGGGGAGCTTTGTTTCTGCACGGTGATTCTGTTGTTTTGAGTCGTGATTTCTATTGCTTCCACGTTTCTCGTTTTTTCTTCGGCCTTCTTCCTGAGAATGTCGACCATTCCAATTCCGCTTATTATTTCTACGGCTATTTCCTGAACGTTCCATTTTATGTCCTTCCAGATGGCTTATTTTCCACTAGCTTTCGGCTCAGAACAAGGGCAATACGTTGAATTGCAGCATCCATATATGAAGGCTCATATACTTTATCTTGCAATTCTCGTACCCTTGCTGCCCTAACGGCTTTTTTAGAATTTTCTTTAGTTGCGGACATTATGAATTCTCCGAAAAGGCATTTTCTATGTGATACAATGGGGGAAGCCCAGGCATATCAACAATTAGCACATCAAATCT
>JAGCMR010000172.1 GCA_017646305.1 Spirochaetaceae bacterium | reverse complement strand
CCTCTGAAGGTAGATTATTACCTGCTCAATAGCTTTGATTCAAAATGATTTTTTAGGTATAGTACAACCATGAGAAAGTCTGTAAAAGCGGTTCTATTCCTTGTTTTGATTCTTTGTGTGCTGACAGTGGTTAGTCTAATTTTTGGGGCAAACTATATGTTTACCTATGCACTGGACTCTCAGTTTGGAGGCGGTGTTGATATTAGAAGCTTTGAAGTATTACCAGGTTCTGCAGAAGAATGGCTGGTGCAAAATAGTTCCTTGGAATCCCTCCAAAGTCATGATGGTTTAAATCTAAAGGCTTATTTTGTTCCCGCTCCTGTTACCACCAAACGGTATGTGCTACTGGTGCACGGCTACAAGGCAGGCCCCTTGAGTATGGCTCCCTATGTTCAGCATTACAATAAACTAGGCTGGAATGTGCTTTTGCCTCATCATCGAGCCCACGGGGAAAGTGAAGGTCGCTACATCGGTATGGGCTGGTTGGAGCATCTTGATATGCTGGCTTGGCTTTCCCTTCTGATAGAAAAAGAGCCCCATGCAGAAATTGTCATGCACGGTGTTTCCATGGGTTCTGCCACCACCATGATTGCCACAGGTTCTCCTCGTCTACCAGCAAACGTAAAGGTTGCCATTGCTGATTGCGGTTATTCCACTGTAACAAAGGAATTTACTCACCAGTTGAAAGACCTTTTTGGCTTGCCCCCCTTCCCCTTGCTTCCTGTTACCTCCCTTGTAACCAAGCTTAGGGCAAAATATTTCTTCTCTCAGGTGGATAGTGTTTCAGCTGTAGCCCAGTCAAAAACTCCTACTCTTTTTATCCACGGTGATGCAGATGACTTTGTTCCCTTTGCAATGCTAGAAGAAGTGTATCAAGCTGCAGTCTGTCCCAAGGAAAAGCTTGTGGTGGCTGGTGCTGGTCACGCAGATTCTCGGGAAGTGGCTCCTGAATTATATTGGGAAACAGTAGACGCCTTTGTGTCTCGGTTTATGGAGTAGGAAAGTTTTTCTAATTTAATTCTTCATCGTCAAAACTTTACAGAATATCTCATGACTGGTATACTTAAAATTCAGGAGTTTTTATGACTATTATTCCCGTAATTTTGTCTGGTGGAGCAGGTACTCGTTTGTGGCCTCTGTCTCGAAGCCAATATCCCAAGCAATTTTTAGCCTTAGCTGCCCAGAATACCATGATTCAGGAAACACTGCTTCGGCTAGAAGATATTGATGTTGCTTCTCCCATTGTTATCTGTAATGAAAGTCATCGCTTTATTGTGGCAGATCAGCTGACGCAAATCAATGTTAAAAATCCTTGTATCATTTTGGAGCCCTTGGGACGAAATACTGCCCCTGCCATTGCAGCCGGAGCTTTCAAAGCACAGGCTCTGGACAAGGATGCGGTAATGGTGGTGCTTCCCTCTGATCACGTGATTCAGAATAAATCAGTATTAGCTAAAGGTGTGGAGCTTGCCTGTAAAACTGCTGCAGAGGGCTTCTTGATAACCTTTGGTATTACTCCTACAGCTCCAGAAACAGGCTATGGTTACATTAAGGCTCAGGTAAAAAGTGGGGACTCTGTTTTCCCCTTGGACAAGTTTGTTGAAAAGCCCAACCGCGAGACGGCTCAAAAATATCTGGACAGTGGAGAATATTTCTGGAACAGTGGTATGTTCGTGTTTAAGGCTTCTACCTTTTTAGCAGAATTGCAGCACTTTGAACCAGAAATCTTTGCCAGTGTAGAAGCTGCTTATAGCAAGGCTGCAGTTGATGCAGATTTTATTCGCTTGGAAAAAGAAGCCTTTGCCACTAGTCCATCCCGCTCCATTGACTATGCTGTTATGGAAAAAACCACCAAGGGTAAGGTCATTCCCTTGGATGCAGGCTGGAACGATGTGGGAGCTTGGTCTGCCTTGTGGGAGGTAAACCCAAAGGACAAAAACCAGAACGTGATTTTTGGTGATGTTCTAACCCAAAATACAAAGGATTCCTATATTTATAGCCAAGGTCGTCTTGTGGCTGCCGTTGGATTACGTGATATCGTTGTGGTAGAAACAAAGGATGCTGTTTTGGTGGCAGACAAAGGCCAGGTTCAAGATGTAAAGGACATTGTAGAAGAGCTCAAGCGTCTGGACCGTCACAGTAATGTAGAAGAAAACCAAGTTGGTGTTCGGCCTTGGGGTAGCTACGAGTCTATTGAGCGAGGCCATCGATACAAGGTAAAACATATTACCGTAAAGCCTGGGGCAAAGCTTTCTGTTCAGATGCATTATCATCGGGCAGAGCACTGGATTGTGGTTTCTGGAACTGCCCTAGTACGAAACGGGGATCAGGAGCTTTTGCTGGGAGAGAATCAGTCCACCTTCATTCCTCTGGGAACGATTCATGCACTGGAAAATCCTGGTAAGGTTCCGCTGGAATTGATAGAGGTTCAGTCTGGTCCCTATTTGGAAGAAGATGATATCATTCGATTTGAAGACCGCTACGGACGGTGTTAGTTGTCGAAAGGAGGCTTTGTGAAAAAATTAATTTTATCAGTAGTACTGGTGTGTTGTGCTGTGGCAAGCTTTGCTGTTCCCCTACCAGAAGGAAGTGATGTCCGTATTACAGAGGTACGGCAGAGCAATGGTAAGATTGTGTATGTTCGCCTAAAGGAAGCCACCGTATTGAATACTCCCTTGGGAGCAATGGAGGCCGTAAATGAGGTTCTTTTTTATGAAAATGGCAAGATGAAGGAATTTCAGCCTGCCGTTTCTGGCGAATATATCAGTCCTGTAGGAACCTTGCCCTATACCACAGCTCCCATATCCTTTTATGAGTCTGGAGCTGTAGAAGAAATGGAGCTTGCTACAGAAACTGATATTACTGGTTCTGTAGGTCGTATCCGGGTAGCTGCAAAGCCTATTACGTTTCATGATAATTGGGTGCCTTCTTCCGTAGAGTTAGCGAAAGATTGCCAAGTTAAGCTGAAGTCTGGAGTTGTGTCTGCACGGAGTGGATACCGTATATTCTTTCATGAAAATGGAGCTATCCATTCTTTCACTGTTAGAAAGGCCGTAGCACTAGACTCTTCCATCGGAAAGATTTATCCACAGGAAGGTTCTGTTATGGAATTGCATCCCAATGGAAGTCTTGCTTCTGTTACTCCAGAGGATATTTGTATGATAAAAGTAAATGATACTTTGTACTTTACAAAATCCCGTAGTCCTATTGCTTTTAAACTGAATGGTAATGTTATGCGTTTTTCTGCAGAAGCCCAAGATTTTACCTTTGGTAAATTTAGATTTACCTTAGAAAAAGGTTCTACTGAAATGTTTGTCTACGACGATGGAAGCGTTTTCTTTACTGATCCAGGTTATGTTCATTTGGCTGGCTTGGAGTATCGTCGCCATTGTAATGGTTTGTTTGTAACACCTGCGTATGGTCGGCTTATTTATTGGGAAGTAGATTGCGATGACACTTCTGTGTACAGCTATTCTTATAATGTAGATAAAAAGCTTGTTTCCACATCCTTGAACATGAATGTTTTGCAGTATACTCCCGATACCATGAAGTATTTTGAAAATCCACCCTTTACCTTTGATCAAGAGAGTAATATTATCAGCTATCTTGGCTTTGAAAAGCGGAAGGATCCTAAAACTAAAACCACCTATAATCATCCTGTGATTGTAAAGGTGGCTATTCGGCAAAATGTTCCTGTACCAGCCGAAATTCAGCAGCCATTAGGGGAATAAGTTTTTTTCATATTTTGATTTCTGTATTCCATTGGCGTGATGCCAGTGTATTGATGGAAAAGGCGTGAGAGATAGGGGGTGTTTTCTAAACCTAGCTGCATGGCTATTTCGTAAATCTTGAGGTTTGTGTTAGCCAAAAGCTCCTTTGCCTTTTCCATTTTGATTGTATTGATTCTGTTTTTGATAGATGTTCCTGTTTTGCTTTTAAAAACTCGGCTTAGATAGCTTTCATTTACTCCAATGTAGGCGGCAATTTGATTCAAGGTAATGGCTTCATTAATATGTTGCTTAATGTATTGGGTTGTTTCTAGGACTAGATCCACACCGCCTCGCTGTTCTTGTAGGAGCTGGCTACTGGGGCTTAGCTGGGTAATTAGGTGGTTATAATGCTGGGCCACTTGTGAGCTGTTGTGGAGCATGGCTTGATTTTGTCGTTCATGCTCTAGCTGCTGAATTGATTTTTTTACTGCCGCCACTACATCGTCAAAATCTCCCGTTTTTGTAACGTATTCTACCACATTGTAGCTAATGGCTTGCTTTGCATAGGAAAAGTCTGCGTAGGCAGTGAGGAGAATCACTTTTGTGTTGCTGTAATTTTCGTGAAAATATTTTGCTACTGCAATACCGTCTGCTTCTGGCATTTTGATGTCGGTGACAACAATATCTGGTTGATTTTTTTCTGCATACTCAATTAGCTCCTTGCCATTGGAAACCACAAAATCCAGCTGGCAGTTGAGACTTTCCCAATCTATTAAGCTTTCTAAGGCTTTACGAACCATTGGTTCATCATCGGCGGCTATGACTTTGTACATAACTCCTCCTGATTGCTGGTGTTAACTAGAAGCTGTGGTATAAGGATGGTAACGGTGGTTCCCTTTCCAGCTTCACTGAAGATAGAAATACCGTATTCCTGGCCGTATAATAATTTTATTAGCTGATGAAGATTGTTTATTCCCACACCATTGTGTCTATGGGTTGCTTGGTCTTGGTGGGAAGGTAAATTTAATGGTAATGGAATTGCTCCCTCCAGTCCCTCTGCTCCAGCGGTGCTTCCAAAGCCCATGCCATTGTCCTTTACCTGCATTTCCAGCAACCCCTGCCGCTGACTCACCAATACTTCCACAGTACCGCCGCCACTTTTAGGCTCCAGTCCGTGAACTACTGCATTTTCCACAATGAACTGAAGACAAAGCTTGGGTACCTGACAATCCATTAAGCTGTCGTCCTCTAAGGTGATTTTGTAGGAAAGGCTTCCGTCGTATCGGGTGCATTGCAGGTACAGGTAGAATTCCACATATTCCAGCTCCTGCCGCAGAGACACCAGCTCCTTGTCCTTGCGATAAATACTGGCTTGCACTAGGCGGGAAAAGGCGGTGGTCATT
>JAGCMR010000171.1 GCA_017646305.1 Spirochaetaceae bacterium | reverse complement strand
CGGCGGTAAGCGTCCCAAGCAAAACGTGGGTTTCCGGTACGAGCAGCAAGACCCTTGGCGGCCTTGTCGTTCATTCCCAGGTTCAAGATGGTGTCCATCATTCCTGGCATAGAAATGGCAGCTCCAGAGCGAACGGATACCAGCAATGGATCATCAGCATCACCGAGCTTTTTGCCCATAAGCTCTTCCAAAGCCTTCAAGTTTGCGGCAACCTCTTCCTTTAATCCAGCAGGATATGCTCGGTCATTTTCGTAAAAAAGTTTACAGACCTCTGTGGAAATGGTAAACCCTGGAGGAACAGGAATTCCAAGACTTGTCATCTCTGCCAAGTTAGCTCCCTTTCCACCGAGCTCCATTTTCATGGAGGCATCACCATCAGCCTTGCCGGCTCCAAAGAAATACACAAATTTCTGGTTTGCCATTAGAAAATACTCCTTATAATGTTTATCTCATATAACTTACATATTTTACCTTGAAGAATTCCTACTGTCAATGTTATAATTGGATGATTGCTATGAGATTACGTGAATTTTTTATTTATTCTTTTTGTATCGGTGTAGTATTTTTATTCTTTTCTTGTTCCAGTATTCCTGTTCAAGACAGTAGTCAGGATATGCCCTATGAGGTAGACAGTACTGAAGATGGTATAAAAGAAGATGGCTCCCCTATTCTCATTCTTCCACCAGAGAAAGCTGTTCCTGCTACCAGTCGCCTTGTGTTGACCTTTGGTGGTGACATTATGGCTCACACCCCAAATTTTAGGATGGCAGATTACAGCATGATTTATGCTGATATAGAGGAAATTATTCAAAAGGATGATTTGACCTTTGCAAATTTGGAAACACCTGTTCACGACGGAAGACCCTACGAAAACTACCCTACCTTTAACGTACAGCCTCCTTACGCTCAGGCTGCCATAGATGCAGGATTTGATGTTTTTTCCCTCGCCAATAACCACACAAATGATCAGGGCCTAGAAGGAATGGAGAGAACCCTGGCTTTTTTTCAGTCAAAGGAGGCGGAAGGTGTTTATGCTGCAGGAATAAAGCCTGCTGGCCACAAGGGCTTTACCTACCAGCTTATAGAAAAGAATGACTGGAAAATCTTGTTTGTGGCGGTGACAGAAATCTTGAACAACTTTACCGACTACCAAAAGCTTGACTATGTAGCTCCTTCTGCCAGCAGGCGAAAGACACTGTTTCAGGAATTGGCTCAGCTGCGGGAAGAAAATCCCTGCGATGTGTTTGTTCTTTCCCTCCACACCTGCGAGGATGAGTATGTTCACGAAATTACCCAGGTGAGACGGGATTTTTACCGTTCCCTGCTGGATAGTGGCGTTGACTTTGTGTGGGCAAACCATCCTCATCTAGCAAAGGAATGGGAGGTGTTTAGGGCTCAGGGTGAGGATTTTCCCCATGCCATGGCCATGTATGCCTTGGGAAACACTATTTCTGGTCAAAGAACAAATCCTCAATTTACCAAACCAGAAACAAACCGAGACTACACGGGAGATGGTTACTTGATTCAGGTGATTCTGGAAAAGGATGAGGCAGATTCAGAGTTCAAGATTACCGACATTACCCCTCACCTTATTACCACCTACATTGACGAAAACAAAAATTATCTTATTCGCCGCTTGAACGAGGGCTTTATCCAAGAGCTGCGGAATGAAGGCAACGAAAAATGGGCCAATTATTTGGCTGCACGAAAAGCCCTGATGGAAAAAATTGGCCGAAAGGACGTGGTACGATAAAAAAAACTCCCAGAGAAAGCCTGACGTGGAATCTCTGGGAGGGGGAATGAACGATCAAAATAGTTTATTTAGGGTGTGGATGAAGAGGGGTAATCGGGAGTAATATCATAACCTAATGATCTTGTGAGGGTAGATACACCATTGATATTATAGCTTATGGAATTAAAAGCACTTGTATCTTTTCCTAGGATTACGGATTTTTTTTTCTGTTGATCCCGGTTGATAGTACTGCTTCGAATATTGACTTCTCCTTTTTCAATTAAGACACTACCTCCAGAAGAACCATTTACTGTAATCTCTGTGATAGTGCTGTTTGTAATATTTAAAGTTCCTGATGAATAGATAGCTCCACCACCAGTGAAGTCGGTTCCTTCATAAGTCAAAGTGTATAGCATATAATTTTTCTGCAAAGTTGTATTATTCAGAATAACTGTTCCTTTGTTATAAATTAAAGGATTATTTTGACCAGCATTATTATTTTGACCATCTAAAGTTATATTCTGTAACGTGAGATTACCAGAGTTGCTTACTTTGAACATTGGTCCTGTAATGGTTCCCTTATTTGATCTGAATAATGTACCTGTCTTATTGCCATCAATGATTATATTTTTATTAACAGTAATGGTATTTGTGATGGTAATTTCATTGGATATTATTATATTATCCCCATCTTGTGCCTGATTGATTGCTTCAAGGAGTGATTTTTCGTCTGTAATTCCACCAGCTGTAGTTGCTGCAGTTACTTCATACTCATGACTTGCAGTGACTCCACCTGTAGTAACACACCATTCATCTTTAGGGGTAAGTGTAACGGTGGCTGTTTTGCCAGTACCGGCATTACTTGTTTCTGCCATAGCTTCCCAGGCATTTTGCTGTTTTGTTGCACCTTGCCAAGAAATGTTTACATTTTCGATAATTTTGTATGAACTACTGGAACTTGCAGATGTATATAAATTGTAGGAATCCTTTCCGTCAACCTTATACTCAGTAGTAAGTTTTAAATCTTTATTTTGCTCAACAGAAGAATCACCGCTTATTGAAAGATTACTTGCATCAAGTTGGTACTTCACTGGAATTTCGATAGTAGTAGTTATCTCTGGTTTACTACTATTCGTAATGGTAACTGGAACTTTTCCAATGCTCCTTTCTGGTATAGTAACTATATATGAACCGTCAAGACTTTTTACCATTGTGGTAGTCTTATCATCGTAATATTCTGTAACAGAAAAATCTGTATAGTCAAATGAATCTAGCAACATATAAGTTTTATTGAAATCAGCGATAATTTTTTCCAAGGTTCGTTGTGGTTGTTGTAAGTAAGCCACTTTTACTATATCAGAAGTAACGGAAGTTGGGATTACGTATTGATTATCCTCAATTGTACTAGTAACTACACAATAAAAGTATTTTGTATCATTAGGAGAAATAGTAATTTCAACAGTGTCTACATTTCCATTTTCTATAGCTTCTGCTCCAACAGTTGATTTTATTGTGTTGGAATACCATTGATAGGTTAATTTTTCCTGGTCACCAGTATTACTAGCAACAACGGACAATTCTACCTTTTTATCGTCTTGACTACTTTCATCAAAGAACTGGTTTATATCCTTTGGTTGTGTACTAATTTGAGGTCTAGCTGCAGGTACCATTGCCCTATCTAGGGTAAGGTTCACAACATTTTCTCCCTCTAGTACAGTCAACTGACTTGAAGCACTATACTTTATAGTTTTGTCAGTGGCAGACACACAGTCTATTTTAATCCAAAGATTAGATTGTAAGTATACCTCAGAAAAAGCAATGGAAATAGCTTCCTCTGCTCCAGCTGTTGTTTGTTGACTTTGGAGTATAGTTCCATCCTCTAATTCTAGCCAACCATTTATTTTCCAATCTGTTCCAGTGGCAGAACGACTTCCACCACTAGAAGCCTTATCAATAATTGGGGTGAAGAAAGATACAGAAAAATTACTATCTTTTTTTAACAAAATATTACTACAGCCAACTGCAACCATGGCTAGAATAAATACAAAGAACAATACTGATACTAGAGAAAGCTTTTTGTTCATTATAACCTCATCATGAAAATACCCCTCCCCCTATATCTATAATCAATTATAAAAATAGGAGGCGAAATAATGTTATTATAAGATTTTAACGCAGGAAATGGATTTTGACAACAATTTAATAGAAATAATCCTTGAGAAAGGCGCTTTTCTCCATTATAATTGATGATGGAATTTTTTCAAAAATACACAAAGGGGCATATGCATGAAAAACAATTACACCGATCTGCCTGTTTACCAGCAAAAAGAGCGGATTTTAGAAACCTTGGCCACAAATCAGGTGGTGGTGGTGCAAAGTCCCACAGGTTCTGGAAAAACCACCCAGTTACCAGTAATACTCCATGAAGCAGGCTATTCTCAATCTGGTATCATTGCCGTTACCCAGCCCCGAAGAATTGCCGCCCTTAGTGTCAGTGAGTTTATTGCCAAGCAGCTAAAAACCTCTTACCCTGGTTTGGTGGGCTACAAGATGCGTTTTGAAGATAAAACTGATGCTACCACCAGAATCAAAATCATGACGGATGGTATTTTGTTGCAGGAAATGAAGCTAGACCCTTGGCTTTCCCGTTATTCAGTGGTGATGGTAGATGAGGCCCACGAACGGAGCTTAAATATCGATTTTGTACTGGGCTTGCTAAAGCGAGTGCTGGCTGCACGAAAGGATTTTAAGGTAATCGTTTCCTCTGCCACCATGAACACAGAGGTGTTCTCCAATTACTTTGACGGTTGCCCCATCGTTACCATAGACACCATTACCTACCCTGTCACTGTAGTCTACGATCCTCCAGAGGTGGCTGCCAGCACCAACAGTACCATTGCAGCCCAAGCTCTGCTGTCCAAGATTGAGGACAACATTGGCCGAGTGTTGGATAATCGGGAGCAAGGAGATATTTTGTGCTTTTTGCCAGGAGAAAAAATCATTAAGGATTGTATGCGAAAATTGATAAACGCCCCCTTTGGCAGAAAGCTCCATTTGGTGCCCCTGTATGGTCGCCTTGCAAAGG
>JAGCMR010000170.1 GCA_017646305.1 Spirochaetaceae bacterium | reverse complement strand
GTAAGCGTTGTTGGTGGTGGTGACTCCGTTGCCGCTGTAAACAAGTTCAATTTGGCATCCAAGATGAGCCACGTTTCCACAGGTGGTGGAGCTTCCTTGGAGTTCTTGGAAGGAAAGACTCTTCCTGGTATTGCCGTTTTGGAGACAAAGTAAGCTGAATCAAGACATAATTGTACAGTTGCAAGCCTTGGCTGATAAATACGAGTGTGCTTCCTTTATGGAGCAGGACCCGAGCCGAGTGTTGCAACGGTACACAAAGGCACAAGATTTAGAGGTGGCCGCCTTTATTTCTGCCATGCTGGCCTTTGGCCGTAGGGACTTGTTCCTGCCTAAGATTGATTTTATCTTGGAGCTAGCAGATGTTCAGGGCGGCCCCTTTCATTGGCTGATAACAGGTCAGCATCAAAAAGATTTTCCCCCAGTAGGAGTCTCGGTAGCAGATTCCTTCTACCGCTTTTATTCCTATCACGACCTCCATTTGCTTTTTGGCAGATTGGAAGAAATCTTACAAGAATCAGGTTCCTTCGGAAGTTACTTTCACCATAAATACATTGAATCCCAAAAATCACAGCCACAGGTTCATCTTTCCCAGCTGGTAAGTCAAGCATTTCCCCAGTGCAAGATTGTTCCTAAGGGAAAGAATTCTGCCAACAAGCGGGTGCAAATGTTTTTGAGGTGGATGGTAAGACAAAACTCTCCTGTGGATGTGGGCTTGTGGAACTGGTACAGTCCTGCAGATTTATTGATTCCCTTAGATACCCACGTTATCCGCCAATCGGTGGAGCTGGGATTATTGTGTGCCACTTCAAACAAGGGAAATTCTCCATCAGTTGCAAGTTCTGCCTCCAATGCCCGTAAACTCACGGAAGTGCTAGCTCAAATCTGGCCAGAAGATCCTTGTAAGGGAGATTTTGCTCTCTTTGGTCTAGGTATAGATAAGGCACAGGAAAATCCCTTTAACCACTTATCATCCTGATATTTATAAAATTGGAGTTTTGTACAATGTCATTCAATTTTCTTCAACTCTTTTACACAAATAAAATTAACAATATCCTAATATCATGATATACTATTCTTAATTTTTACTAGTATAATGACTATACTTCAATGAAGCAGGTGGTTTTTCATGAAAAAAATAAGGATGTCTTTGGGAGTTCAAATCAGTATTTTGGCTCTCAGTAGTTCCATTGTTGTTGGTACAATTCTCTTTCTTTTTATGATGGTTGGAATGCAAAATATTGAGGAGTATTCCATAGAACAATTGTCAAAAAATATGATGGAAAGCTATGACAGCTCCATTTCTGGACAGGTAGATACTGCCATAAGCATTCTTGAGTATTTTGATAAGGAGGTTGCAGCTGGAGAAATGTCACAAGCAACTGCCCAAAACATTTCTGCAGACTTAATTCGAAATCTCCGCTATGGGGTAGATGGTTATTTCTGGATTGACACTATAGAAGGAGATAACATCGTACTTTTAGGCAACGATACGGAGGGGACAAATCGTTATAACTTATCCGATGTCAACGGTTTTCACATGATTCAAGAATTTATCAACGTTGCAAAAAAAGGTGGTGGTTTTACTGATTTTTGGTATCCTAAGGCTGGTCAAACAGAGCCC
>JAGCMR010000169.1 GCA_017646305.1 Spirochaetaceae bacterium | reverse complement strand
AGAACCTTGCAAAAATTACTTTGGCAGTTATTTCCACCTTGCTGTTGGTGTCTGTGGTGCTGATTTTTGTCATAGCCCATTTTACAGTGGTGTTTGTTCTTGATACAAAAATCAATGGGAGGCTTTTTCCTTCAGAAATACTGATTGCTCCACCAGCCTTGAATCAACCATTGAATGTGCGGGAATGGATGCTGCTTTCTGCCAAGCAACGACAAATTGTATCTCAGGATAATCTGGTACTTAATGCCTATTATATTGGTGCCTCTGAACCCACCAACTACACTGTGATTCTCTGCCACGGCTACAAGAATTCAGCCCTTTCTATGGCAGAATATGCCCTCATGTATCACCGTGCTGGCTGGAATGTGCTCGTTCCCGACCATCGTGCTCACGGCTATAGCCAAGGTCGCTACATCACCATGGGCTGGAAGGAATATCAGGATTTGATTCTCTGGGCCAATTCCTTGACTGACCAAAATCCCCAGGAGCAGATTCTGCTGCATGGCCTTTCCATGGGAGCAGCCACGGTAATGATGGCGGCTGGTTCTCCTGAATTGCCTCCAAATGTGCTAGCAGCAGTGGAGGATTGTGGCTATACCAGCGTTACCCAAGAATTGCAAGACAAGGTGTCTCGTGGTCTGGGCTTACCTGCCTTTCCGCTGGTACCAGTTACCTCTTTGTTATCCCGTCTTCAGGTGGGAAATTTCTTGGGAACGGTGGATTGCGTGGATGCTGTTTCCCACTCAACAATTCCCATCCTCTTTATCCATGGTGAAAATGATAGTCTAGTTCCCTTCTGGATGCTGGAAGAATTATATGCTGCTGCCACTTGTCCTAAAGTTAAGCTGGCAGTTCCTCTAGCTGGTCATGGCCAATCCCAAAGAGTGAATCCTCAGCTGTACTGGTCCACGGTGGAATTTTTTCTCATGCGGTTTTTACCAAAGACTATGCCCTCTGAAGGTAGATTATTACCTGCTCAATAGCTTTGATTCAAAATGATTTTTTAGGTATAGTACAACCATGAGAAAGTCTGTAAAAATGGTTCTATTCCTTGTTTTGATTCTTTGTGTGCTGACAGTGGTTGGTCTAATTTTTGGGGCAAACTATATGTTTACCTATGCACTGGACTCTCAGTTTGGAGGCGGTGTTGATATTAGAAGCTTTGAAGCATTACCAGGTTCTGCAGAAGAATGGCTGGTGCAAAATAGTTCCTTGGAATCCCTCCAAAGTCATGATGGTTTAAATCTAAAGGCTTATTTTGTTCCCGCTCCTGTTACCAGCAAACGGTACGTGTTACTGGTGCATGGCTACAAGTCTGGTCCCTTGAGCATGGCTCCCTACGCCCAGCACTATCATCGGCAGGGATGGAATGTGCTGCTGCCCCATCATCGTGCCCACGGAGAAAGCGAAGGTCGCTACATCGGTATGGGCTGGCTGGAGCATCTTGATATGCTAGGCTGGCTTTCCCTCCTGATAGAAAAATCCCCTGATGCAGAAATTTTGATGCACGGTGTTTCCATGGGTTCTGCCACCACCATGATTGCCACAGGTTCTCCTCAGCTACCAGCAAACGTAAAGGTTGCCATTGCTGATTGCGGTTATTCCACTGTAACAAAGGAATTTACTCACCAGTTGAAAGACCTTTTTGGACTGCCTCCCTTCCCCTTGCTTCCTGTTACCTCCCTTGTGACCAAGCTTAGGGCAAAATATTTCTTCTCTCAGGTGGATAGTGTTTCAGCTGTAGCCCAGTCAAAAACTCCCACTCTTTTTATCCACGGTGATGCAGATGACTTTGT
>JAGCMR010000168.1 GCA_017646305.1 Spirochaetaceae bacterium | reverse complement strand
CCTTTTTCTGAAACGGTAAAAATATCACTGGTACCAATATAGCTCATGTTGTCGGGAGCAGTTACTTCTATATGAATCTGTGCTGAAATCCCCACTGCAATGCTATCAAAGGAAAGAATACAGCCTTCATTTTCAGCAACATTTGTTACAAGGCTTTGCAATACATTCGATGACCGAGCACCTGCTGAAACAGCAGTTAATTTTGCTTGTACCTGATAAAGGGAACCTGAGGCAGCCCTACCAGAGGCATTTCTGCCAGAAGAAGACTCTGGGAGTTCCACCTGCACTTGAATACCGTTGCTACTCTTGCCAAGATGTACCTGACTGCATCCAAGAAAAAAAAGAATCCCAAAAGACATCAAAATCAAAACCAACTTTTTAATGTAAAACACCATTATATAATCTCCACTTAAAATAATAATAGATAATGAAAGTATTTTTGTCTAGCTATAAAGCTGCAATCTCTATAATCTAATTAAAAAAGCCCCACCGCCAACTTGTCCACCAGCTTTTTAAAGACATTGCCATCTTTAACAGGAGTTACTGCAAGGAGAGGAACTTCTTCCAGTACAATATTCCCTAAAGAATAGGTGATTTTGCCCACCACATCACCAACCTGTAGTGGTGCTTGGACATAGGAAGGAATACTGATTTGAGCTGTGATAGAATTTGCTGCAGTAGCAGGACTTTGATCCTTGAGGATAGCTGGAACCGTCAAATCATTTGTATGGAGGGGGGCAAGAACCACGCTGTTTTTGTGTCCTCCAAGAACAGGAATTGCAAGGGGCTCCACATCTGCCTTAAAATGGGTGGCAAAGGTGGAAAAGGCCCATTCCATCAAGTTGGTACCATCAGCTACACGGTAGCGGTTTCCTTCTACAGAGCCTACACCAGGGCCCATCATGGTGACGGAGATAAATCGAGTCTCTCCCCGCTGGGCGGTGAGAGAAAGATTGTAACCAGATTCATAGATAAAGCCAGTCTTTAAGCCATCACAACCAGGCAAAACTCCCAGCAATTTGTTGGTGCTTTGCTGAAAAATAGCTTGATCTTTCTCCTGATGCCATTCTGCAAGATTATGCTCCTGGGGATAAGAAATAGAGGGCTGGGAGTGAAAGGCTTCCAAGGATTCTGGATACCGAGCAAGATAGACACGAGCAAAGGCGGCAAATTCCCGTGGGGTAGTAAGATTTAATTCGCTGTAACCAGAAGGCTCCACAAAGCGAGTTTTTTCCAAGCCCAAAAGCTCCATCTCACGATTCATTCGTTCTATAAATTTATCCACAGAACCGCTGACATAGTGGGCTACAGCAACGGCGGCATCGTTACCAGAAGCCACCGCCAAGCCCAGCAATAGTTCTCGCAGGGTCACCGTTTGTCCTTCTGCTAAAAACATAAGGGAGGACTGAGGAGGGGCATTCACCGCCCAGGACTCAGGAGGCAGAGGAACTACATCATCAAGTGAAATTCGACCAGTAGCAATTTCTTGAAACACCACATACATCACCACCAGCTTTGTCATGGAGGCAGGAGGGATAACGGCATCAGCATTTTTTTCATATAAAATGCTTCCTGTAGCGGCATCTATCAAAATAGCAGAACCTGAATGTACTGAAAAATCAGCAGTGGTAACAGGATAGGGTAAGGAATCTACAATGAGCTGAGGATAGCGTTGATCTTTTACCTGCTGAAAGAAAAGCAATTCTTCTTGGGAAGGCTCTAGGTAAGTAGGATTTTTTAATCCATTTACGTATAAGAAAAAGGACCCCCCACAAAGGGCAACACAAGCAATAACGATTATAATCGGACGAAATTTCTTCATGTCCAGTATTCTACACAAAAACTAATTTTAAGGAAAGGGAAAGTTAATCTCGTGGAGGGTTGTAGAAGCGACCTTGGATCTTGTGGGACTTGACATAATCATACTTTACAAAAGTATAGTTAGTATTTATAATAAAACTGCACCCGTTAGCAATGTGCGACTTTGTCTCCCAACTCAACCAATCGGAAGATTGGAATTTGAAAGTAGG
>JAGCMR010000167.1 GCA_017646305.1 Spirochaetaceae bacterium | reverse complement strand
TCCAAACTATAAACCGAATTTGAAGGAGCATACTATGTTTTGTTTTCAGTGTGAGCAGACTGCTGGCGGAAAGGGCTGTGCAGGAAGTGTGGGAGTTTGCGGAAAGAAGGAAGAATCCGCTAACTTGCAGGACAAGATTACAGGAGCCTTGGTAAACCTGTCTCGGGTTGCCTTAAAAAAAAGCGACTCTGTTACCGAAAAGACTGACTGGCTCATGCTGGAAGGACTTTTTACCACCGTTACCAACGTGAGCTTTAATCCAGAGACAGAAAAGATTCTAATTGAAAAAATCCATCAGGAAACCCTTCGCCTGGCAGATGGTTGTAGCTGTGGAACTGCTCCAGACTACGATTTGGAAACCTTGTGGAAGGCAGACAACGAGGATATCCGTTCCCTCAAGTCCCTGATTCTCTTTGGACTCCGTGGTATGGCAGCCTACGCCTACCACGCAGCTGTTCTTGGCTATACAGACCAGCGTGTTTCCCAGTGCTTTTACGAAGCATTGGTGGCCATGGCCGACGAAAACACCATGGATACCCTGCTCCCTGTTTGCATGAAGGTGGGAGAAATCAACTTTATCTGTATGGAACTGCTGGACAAGGCTAACTGCGAAACCTACGGTACTCCCGTTCCCACAGAGGTAAGCCTTACTGTAGAAAAAGGACCCTTCATTGTTATCAGCGGTCACGACCTGTATGACCTGAAAAAGCTTTTGGAGCAGACAGAAGGCAAGGGTGTTAACGTGTACACCCACGGAGAAATGCTTCCTGGTCACGGCTATCCTGAGCTGAAGAAGTATTCCCACTTGAAGGGTAACTTCGGTACTGCATGGCAGAACCAGCAGAAGGAATTTGACAATATTCCTGCTCCCGTGCTGTTTACCACCAACTGTATCATGCCCACCCGCCCCAGCTACCACGACCGCATCTTTACCACAGAGGTTGTTTCCTATCCTGGCTTGGTTCACATCGGTGAAGACAAGGACTTTACCCCTGTTATCAACAAGGCACTGGAGCTGGGAGGCTACAAGGAAGACACAGTCTTTACAGGAATCAACGGTGGTACAAAGGTTATGACAGGATTTGGTCACGGTACTGTGCTTTCTGTAGCAGACAAGGTAGTAGAAGGGGTAAAAGCTGGAGCCATCAAGCACTTCTTCTTGGTAGGTGGCTGTGACGGTGCCAAGCCTGGACGCAACTACTTTACCGACTTTGTAAAACAGGCTCCTTCCGACACCATGATTCTCACCTTGGCTTGTGGAAAATACCGCTTCAACGACTTGGATATTGGCTCTATTGCTGGTATTCCACGTATTCTTGATATGGGTCAGTGTAATGATGCCTACGGAGCCATTAAAGTTGCCTTGGCTCTGTCAGAAGTTTTCCAGTGTGGTGTAAACGAGCTTCCTCTTTCCTTAGTATTGTCTTGGTACGAGCAGAAGGCAGCATGTATCCTCCTGACATTGCTGCACCTGGGAATCAAGAATATTCTCCTTGGCCCTAGTTTGCCAGCCTTCGTTTCTCCCAATGTCTTGAACTTCTTGGTAGAAAACTTTAACATCGGCCCCACCACCACCGTAGAAGCCGATATGGCAAAGCTCTTGAATAAGTAAGGGGAGAGAGTTTTAGAAAAGCATCCATAAAAAAATCATAGTCAAAAAGTTTTAATCTAAAGTCTCATACAGGCTGTCTGGAGGGTATTCATCCAGACAGCTTTTTTTTGTATATTTTAAGAAGACATAAACACACAAAGGAGCTTATCCGTGGAATTTTTCATCGCCTTTTTAGAAGGTATCATCACCTTTATCTCCCCCTGCCTGCTTCCCATGCTGCCCATTTACCTGTCCTACTTTGCAGGCAACGACACCACAGCTCAGGAAGAAAAGGCTGCATCAAAAAAAACCCTCCGCAATGCCTTGGGCTTTGTGTTGGGCTTTACCCTTGTCTTTGTGCTTATGGGTGCCTTGGCAGGAACCCTCGGGGGCCTTTTACGTCGCCATCAAACCCTCGTAAACATTATAACAGGAGCCATCGTAGTATTTTTTGGCTTGAATTTTATTGGCCTGATAAAAATCAACCTGTTCAAGGGGCGAGCCAATTCCATGGCTGGCAGAGAGTTGGGCTTCTTTTCCGCCATGGTCTTTGGCATGGTATTTTCCATTGGCTGGACTCCTTGTGTAGGGGCCTTCCTGGGCTCAGCCCTTATGCTGGCTTCCCAACAGGGCCATGCCCTTACAGGAGTATTGATGCTGCTGTGTTATTCAGCGGGACTTGGTATCCCCTTTGTAGCCAGCGCCCTGCTGATAGACAGTCTCAAGTCCACCTTTGACTTCATCAAGCGGCACTATACCATTATCAACCGCATTTGTGGTATACTCTTGATACTTATGGGAATCCTGATGATGACAGGATTAATGAACCGATTTCTCGCCCTGCTCAGCTAAACAGCAAGACAGAAACACATTGAAAGGAGCATGTTAAACATGAAAAAACAAACAAAGGTAGCCATTATCGCTGGCTCAATTTTAGTGGTAGTAGGAGCAGCAGCAATCCTCTACGAAAAGCTTATTGAAAGCTTTGCACCTCAGACTATGGTAGTTACCGAGGAACCAGGAACAGTTACCAGTGGAGCACAAAATGTTTCCACTACAGCAAACCAAGCAGAAGCCCCCACCGTTCCAGCACCAAACTTTACAGTGTTGGACACCACAGGAAAAGAAGTTTCTCTCCATTCCTTGGTAGGCAAGCCCATTATCCTGAACTTTTGGGCCAGTTGGTGTCCTCCTTGTAAGCAGGAAATGCCCGACTTTGAGGCTGCCTACAAAAATTATGGCTCAGACATCCAGTTTATGATGGTCAACATGACCGACGGTGGACGAGAAACCATTGCCACTGCAGAAAAATACATTGCAAGCCAAGGCTTCAGCTTCCCTGTGTACTTTGACACAAATCAGGAAGCAGCCATTGAATATGGAGTTAGTGCCATTCCTACCACCTACTTTGTTAATGCCCAAGGAAACATCGTTGCCTATGCAGCTGGAGCCATTACCGCCCAGCACCTAGAGCAAGGTATTTCCATGATTCAAGGCCAGTAAGCAAAAAAAGCCCCTAAAGGAAAACCAGACAGTTTACCTTTAGGGGTTTATTATAACATTCACCTTTATTCTTCAATCTTTGGACAAAGCACATCCTGTAAATTACGATGGTAGCCAGACAAGGTTATCTTTTCAGAAGTAATTTCTCGTCGTAAACCTGTACAAACAACCGTAATATCTCCACGAATAGGATGAGACCAAATATACTCCATCTGAACGGTAGCACCAGTCTCCACAACCTGTTCTACACAAGACTCCACGTACTGGCGACACTCAGGCTTTACCCTGCTGAACCAGAACTTGTAGGTTTCCTCTGGTGTAAGCACCACCTGCATTCCCATAATGCGACGGAGGGTATCGTCCACCAACAGCTCTCCCCGACCAGTCTTTCTGTCAATATGAATAATCCACAGTCCAAGATTAATCAGACTTAAGATATTGCTATACTCAAAGTCCAGCAGGTTCTGTAACCGAGACTCATTCTTTTCCTGACGAACACGGTTAATCAAGAAGGAGGACAGTACTCGAATCTGGGAATCATCTTGGATACAGTGGCAAGGATTATCTACGCCTACAAAGCACAAAAGACGACTATTTTCGATTACAGGAACTAATATCGTCCGCACAATTCCCGTGTGTCCCATGAGGGCAAATTCTGAAGGAAATTTATCCTTTACATCCTTAAAGTTTAATATGATAACAGAACGATCTTGCTGGAATTGGGCCACCCAATTTTCCAAATACTTGGCATCCAATCTCTGAAACATTGATTTTTGGGAGACAATATTCACATCACACCACTCGTAAGTATTTGTCCAAGTGGAGTAATTCTCTGTATCAGGTTCAAACAAGAAAGCTCTATCTGCCTTGTAAAAATTACCAATGAGGGCCAGCATGTTCAAAGTAACTTCTTCCACATTCAGGTTACTAGAAAGAATCTTGGAGCAGGCAACAATATTTTCTGCAAAGTCCAACTTTTCTTCTACCATGTTGGACAGATCTGTTTGCTCGGTAATATTCACCGCAATTTCCATGCGGGCCTTTTTATTTTCCCAAGGAATAATCTTGTCTTTCAGCATGAAATGCATGTTGGTCATTTCATTGCGTCTCTCCCAAATATAAAACTCATCCTCAGACAAGCGGGAGTTGGTACAATAGGGACAGGGACTATTTCTTCCTTGCAACACCTGATAACACTTTTGGCCACGATAGCTGGTAACTCCCAATAGCTTCTGGCCAGCGGGATTCAAATAATACAGCTCATAGGTATCCATGTCACTAACATAAATCACATCAGTTTGAGCTTCTAATACAGCCTTGAATTTTTCACCTTCAGTCCATTCACGAGCAGAATGTCCTGTATAGCCTGAGACATGTTCCTTCAGAACCTTGTCCCGTTCCAAGCGTTCCTGATAGAGCTGGGAATCCTCATGGATATAGAGATTGGCAAAATCCTCCACGGAACAGGGCTTGGAGAACAAAAAGCCTTGGAGCACCTGAGGGCGGAGCTGGGTAATTACAGCCAATTCCTCGTTGTTTTCTACACCTTCACAGCAAACACGAATTTTGCTCTTGGAGGCCCACTCCAACATATTGCTTAAAAGACGATAATTATAAGCACTATTTTGAATATCACTTACAAAGCAACGGTCAATCTTGATTTCATCAATCTCCAATTCCTTGAGACGACTTAAGCTAGAATAACCTGTACCAAAATCATCTACAGAAATTTCCACACCAATGGATTTGAGCTGGGAAAAATTCTTGTTAATTTCTGGATAATCGTGGAGCTCCATGCTTTCTGTCACCTCAAGAGTGAGAGCATCTCCTGGCAAGCCACTTCTGGCAATGGTATCTAAAAACTGCTGGGCAATACTTGGATCTCGCAGTTGAGTATAAGAAACATTGACGCTAATATGAAAATCAGGAATCATCTTGCGCCACAGCATACACTGACGCAGGGCTTGCTCAAGAATCCACAGTCCCACAGCACGAATAAGGGCCGATTGCTCCAAAATCGGAATAAACTCTACAGGAGACACTAGACCTCGGGTTGGTGAATAAAAACGCAACAAGGCTTCTGCACCAAAAAGACTAAAATCGGAGGGATTTATCTGGGGCTGGTAGTGAACAGCAAAGCCTGCAAAACCATCTTTAATAGCTTCCATTAGATCTTCTTTCAGCTCTAAGGTTTCCAACTCCTTTTCGTAATCAGCAGTGGAAAAGAATTTCAGCATATTCTTTCCCTGAGCCTTACTTAATTCCAGTGTATTTTCTGCATACTGACACAAACTGTCGCTGTCAGGAATATGATACTCACGATAGGGAACACAACCACCAGAAACGGTACAATGCCCCTTCACTCGCTCTTGAATATTTTTGAAAATTGATTGAACCTCATCACGATTATAATCAGGAAGATTTACCGCAAAGCAATCTCCATTGATACGATAAATATTATGGGTTCCACAGGTTTCCGCTTCTATGGCAGTTGCAGTGAGACAGAGAATCTCATCTCCTACATACCGCCCTTTTTTCATGTTAATCTTCTTT
>JAGCMR010000166.1 GCA_017646305.1 Spirochaetaceae bacterium | reverse complement strand
GGGGTTGTTTTCGGCATTGGAAGACTCTTTGTTCATCCTAGAACAGGAAATATCTACAGAAGCTGAAACTGAGGTAAATCAAAAATTATTTGTTAAATATTCCTTGATACAAAAAGAAATGATTGGATTCTTTCATTTGTTGAATGAATCTGCTCGAGTTTCTGGTTTTATTATTACCATCATGCTTTGTAGCTCGAGTATTATCACCTTTGGTGGTCTTGTTTTTGTTCTTAACTACATAAAAAGACGTAATCAAGTAATTCAACTTGAAAAGAAGGTACAAGAGCAATATCTTGTTGTAAAAATCCAAGAAACAGAACGAATAAAACTTGGAACTGAGCTTCACGATACAGCAATTCAAGACTTTAAGGCCTTAAAGCTATTTTTGATGCAGCTGGAATCTCAAATACAAAAGACCAGTGAAATTGATTCTATTCTGGTAAAGATGCACGAGCTAGAAAAAAATGGGCTTTCCACTCTCTACGCTATTTTACATAGATTAGTTCCACCAGAGTTAAATGGAGACGATTTTAAAAGTGTGCTTCTCTCTCTTTGTGGTGATTTTAAGAAAAATAGCGGTATAGATTGCGTTTTTTATGTAGATCCAGGGGCTCATCTCAATGCTTTGACTGGAGATGTGCGATTGCAGGTCTACCGTGTTGTCCAAGAAGCACTTACAAATGTGGCACGTCATTCCAAGGCTACAGAGTGTATCATTTCTGTGCGAGAAGAAAACAATCGTATCATTATGTTTATTACTGATGATGGAATTGGATTGGGAGATAGAAAGCCTTCTCAGAAGTCTGACACAGGTGGCTTTGGTCTACGGGGAATGGAATCTAGAATTGCAATCATTGGAGGTAATTTCCGCGTTCGTTGGGATGAGGACGGCACGGAAATTCGCTTAGAAATTCCCGTGGCCTAGGAACAACAAGATCGTCTTGCAGAATTATTCTGCCGGATTTTTATTTATTCTATTTTTTAGGAATTTGTCAGCACCCAAATAGATAAGATATCCCAGCAGGGTGGTGATAGCCTTGTCCAGAATATTAATAGGAATGCGAGAAAGCAGGGAGCTCAAAATAATAGGAATATGTTGACGTATGAGGATTACTGTAAAGAATCTAATGCCAGTAAACTCTCGGAACTCTGTGTTCTGATACAAAAGTGTAGAAATAATAGCTCCTTCCACACTGATAACAAGCACTGCAATCAGATAGATAGGCAACAAATCTAGCCAATTGATTTTTGCTTTTTTTTGCACATAGAGGCGAACAATTATTACATATGAAATAGAACATAGACTGAACCAAGCTGAAGATAGGTCTACTTTCAGAATAATCATGGCAAAAAGATTTGTCAGTCCACTTGTAATGAGTCCACTAATCCATCCAAAGAATGAAGCAGTAACAATGAAGATCGTATCCAGAAAAAGTGGATTGTAAGGAGCTTGAGATACAACGGTGGTGAGAACATTTAGTGTGAGACAAATAATTCCCAAAATTATCTGACTAGGAATTGGATATGAAAATCTGCTTTTAGTTAGAATTCGTAGCTCCTTAGTTAGTACAGTATCTTTTAGCAAAATGGTGGCTATAGCTGATCTCTGAATATTCTTGGCTGTAAAATTTTATTTGTTACAAAATAAATCAGATAGCCCAGTAGGGTGGTAATTCCCTTGTCCAGAATGTTAATGGGAATTCGGGATAACAGAGAGCTCAAAATAATAGGAATATGTTGCTGAAGAAGAATCACTGTAAAGAATTTGATTCCAGTAACCTCTTGCAGGCCTGCGGTTTGATACAAGAGTGTGGAAATAATTGCACCTTCCAAACTAATAACCAAAACGGCAATCAAATAGATGGGTAACAAGTCCAGAAAATTAATTGTATCTTTTTTGTGCAGATACAGACGAATAATTACCACAAAGGAAATAGAGCAAAGTGTAAACCAGAGTCCTGACAGGTGATCTCCACGAAGAATCGTAGTAAAAAGATTGGCAAATCCTGCAGTGATAAGTCCGCTTATCCAGCCAAAAAATGAGGCGGTTACAATGAATATGGTATCCAAAAAAAGTGGATTGTAAGG
>JAGCMR010000165.1 GCA_017646305.1 Spirochaetaceae bacterium | reverse complement strand
CCAATTTTACAACAAGACAATGTATTATCCTGGCTCTGCAGAGGATAATCCTGTTTATGTTCATGTCACCATAGCCAACAAGGGGCCTGAAACCCTTCGGTTTAAGTTGGCTGATGACAGAATGTTCAGCATGGACTTTAAGGTTCTCACCGTCAAAAACAAGGAGTTGCCTGCCACCGACAAGCTTGTTCGCAAGCGCACCATGCAGCAGACAATCTATTTTAGAGAAATCGCCCTGGAAACTGGAGAAGAGTACTCCTTTACTGAAAACCTCAAGGATTTCGTAAAGATTGATGATCCAGCTATATATTACATGGAAGTTACCTTCTATCCAGAGTTATATAAGTCTCGTCTTTCTAGTGCCATCACCTCCAATAGAATGACCCTAGAAGTACGACCTTCACCAAATGCTGCTGCCTCCACAATTATTCCAGTAGCACCTATTTCCACAGAAATACTCCCACCAGAAGCAATTTCTCCAGACAAGGTAGTTGAGCAAACCATTATTGCTCGCCAGAGAAGCTTGTGGGACCAGTACTTCCTGTACATGGATTTGGAAGAAATGCTCATGCGGGATCCTGTACGCAATAGAAAATACCGCAGTGCCAGCGCCATTGAACGGGATAAAATGAGAGAAAACTACAAGGCTGACTTGCAGCAGTCTCGAATTGATGGCGACATTGTGGCAATTCCAGAGCGTTTTACCATCGACAAGACCGTATACACCCAAACTGAGGGAACAGTAACCTCTACCCAGTGGTTCAAGTACGACAACTTCTATGAAAAGAAGCGATATACCTATCATGTTCGTCAGCGAGATGGTGTTTGGAAAATCTTTGACTATACTGTAGAAAACTTGGGGACAGAATGAAAGCTCTTATCGTATCTGACGCACAGCAAGAAAGCATGAACATCCAAGTTGCCCTAGAACAGCTGGGTTACGATACAATCTGTTACCGATGGTTACTCAAGGCACTGGATAATGTTGAAGAAATTCAACCCCATGTTATCATTATCAATGCTGTTGATTATCCCCGTCACTGGAAGGTAATGGTTCAGCATTGTAAATGTAGCTTGAAAAACCAGCCCAAGGTGATTCTCCTTACTCCTCCTGATTTTGAAGAAGATGAAGCAGAGAAGGCAGACATTTTGGGTGTCTGCGGATGTATTACTGGAATTGGTCAAAAGCACATGGATAAATTACAGCAGCTATTGGAGGAAAGAAAGGACTGCCAGCCTACAACTCATCCTTCCAACGAGGCAAAGATTCTTTTTATCCATCCTTACGAAGGAACCTTGTACAGTGGTCATCTCATTCATCAACACCATGATCAGTACAACATGATTCCTGACAAGCCGATAGCTCTTAAGGCAGGAGATATCATCAACGATGGTTCCATTAAGTCGGAGCAAGGAATCAAGGACATCCAAGCCGAGGTTCTTGAAACTGACCCAAAGCTTGTGCTCAGTTTAAGCTAAAAAAAAGGGCTATCAACTGGAATAGTGCAAAATACACTTGAATCCGTTGATAGCCTTTTTAATTTTAAAAAGTTACTAGTTATTTTTTACCGATGTAAAAGAAAACACCCACCACAGCTGCCACCAACACCACAAAAGTTAAAACATAGAGCCACATTGGTAATGGTTCTTCTCGCTGATGGTGGCCTATAGCCTTTGCCTTATTTTTTTTCTTATTCTTTTTGTTCCCTGTATTAGTAATACCAAAGCTAGACAAATCCATGGCATAACCACACTGGGGACATCCTGATTTAAACTGAGAGGGATCTCCCAGCATCCCACAGTGGGGACAACGGACAGAAGCAAAAAAATGACCACAACGAGAACAAACCTTATCGTCCCGCCCTACCTCAGAGTTACAATTTTCGCAAAAAAAACGTGCTGTCTGCTTTTTCATAGTAACACCTATCCTTTGCAGGAAGAACAAGAGCCTCCACATTTATGGGAGGCTGAGGCAGCATCATTTACATAAAATCCAGATCCCTGAAAAGAAATTCCAATCCCACCACTTAAAACACGGCGAATTGACTGTCCACATTTAGGACAAGTTTTTAATGGTTCATCCATCATTTTTTGCACCGCGTCAAAACGGTGGGTACAGGAATCACATTCATATTCATACGTTGGCATATTTACCCCAAACTTTTAAATAATGGATTGAACAAATTCAATACCATATTTTGGTATAATAGATGTTTACGGGGTTTTTGTCTACTACGAAAATTGCAAACCTCCCTGTTCATTATCCACCACAGAAACGTGAATACAGCTTCCTTCTGAAAACTTTCCTGCTAAAAGCTCCTTTGCCAAAGGATTTTCCAGATAGGTCTGAATGGCACGCTTGACTGGGCGAGCACCAAAGAGTGGATCATAGCCCACCTCTGCCAAAAAGCTGATAGCTTCGTCAGATACCTCAAGATGCAAGCGACGATCCTCTAGGCGGCGGGCCACTCGCTTAAGCTGGCCACGAACAATGCCCTGAATGCAGTTCTTGTCAAGGCGGCGGAACATAACCATCTCGTCAATACGATTCAAGAACTCTGGGCGGAAGGTGGATTTAAGCAATACATCAATTGAACCACGGATTTCACCTAGCTTTTCTTCTGTATCAGCCTCAAGAATCAAGTCTGAGCCCAAATTACTGGTCATGATGATGATGGTGTTCTTAAAGTCCAGAATCCTACCCTGCCCGTCAGTAAGGCGGCCGTCGTCCAGCACCTGCAACAGCACATTGAACACATCAGGATGAGCCTTTTCCACCTCGTCAAAAAGAACCACGCTGTAGGGCCGCCGTCGCACTGCTTCTGT
>JAGCMR010000164.1 GCA_017646305.1 Spirochaetaceae bacterium | reverse complement strand
GTTTTTTGCAGGTTATCTGGGGATGATGCTTTTTTTGGGGACTGCCTGTGGGCTTTGCGTTTTCCTTTGTTCCGTAAGTCCTGGGGCAGTGGTGGCCTATTTAGTTTCTTCTTTGGCTTTGGGTGTTTTTAGCGGAATTCACCTGCTGCCTCGGTACGTAAATCTGCCACGGTGGATGAGCCAGATGTGCCAGAGCCTTTCCTTTGCTTGGCATTTTGACAGTGCCAGCAAGGGTATTGTGGATAGCCGTGATGTGGTGTTTTATCTTGTGGCCACTGTGGTTCTGCTGAAAATTGCTTCAGGGAGCATTAAGCTGAGACGGAGGGGGTGCCTGTGAAAACGACTGTCCGTGGCCGAATGGTGGCTCGAATCCTGTGGCTTGTTCTAGCTGCATTGGTTTTTCTTTTGTCCAGCCTGTGGTATTTCCGTTGGGACATTACTCAAGATAAGCGGTTTTCTTTGAGCTCCATGAGCCAGCAGCTTCTTGCTTCTCTGACGGAGCCACTACGAATCACCTATTACGTGTCTCCAGAGCTGGAGGAATTGTATCCCCATGCCCGTGACATTAAGGATTTTCTTCGTCTCTATAGCCTTGCTAACTCTCAGGTACAGGTGCAGGTTCGAGATCCTGTAAAGGCAGGGCTGGAAAATAGTCTATTACAACAAGGGGTATATGCCCATCAAATTCAAGCTACAAAAGGAAATAGCACTCAGTTAGTAACAGTTTATTCTGCGGTGGTGTTGGAATATTTGACCCAGCTGGCGGTGATTCCCTTTGCTCAAACAGCAGAAAGCCTTGAATATGAAATGGCCACTCGACTTTTGATGTTAGTGGACTCTGGTGGTTCTTTTGCTTCTTCTCCCTCTGTGACGCAAGCTTGGCCAGTGATTGTCATGAGTGGCAATGGACTTTCTATAGAAAAAGATTATGGTGATGTGGTGCCTTGGCTGGAGGCAGCTGGCTTTACTCCCACTGTTTTGACTCCAGAGGATTTTGTGCTGGTGGCAGAACAGATGGATAGTGGCACAAGACGAAGGTTTCCTTTGTTGCTTTTTGGTAGCAGTCAGTTAACCTCCCAGCAGGTGGCGGTTATCCGTAGCTTTGTGGAGGATGGGGGGAAGCTTTTTGTCATGACCTCTGGCCATTCTGCTGCCCTGTACGATGACTGGACGGTGGAGCCCACAGAGGATAAGCTTTTGCCTGTGCTTGCCTCCTGGGGACTAGAGATTGGCCCAGAGTTGGTGCTGGATATTTCCTGCTTCCGTGCTACCTTTTTAAGCGAGGATGACAACCCTGTGTACGAACAGGTGAATTATCCTCTATGGATTCAAGTCCTGCCTCAGTACACGGTGGATCATCCTGTTTCTCGTCGGGCCTTTAATTTGGAGTTTTATTGGAGCTCTCCCATTACTCTTACCAGCATGGAAGCACAAGCCCTTGTGTATACCACTCCTTCAGCCTGGCTTTCTGCCCCAAATTTCAGCAAGGAATCAGTGTTTATATCTAATCCTTTTATGCTTCCTCAAACAGCTTCCCAGGCAGGGCAACTTGCTTCTCAGTATGCTCTTTCTGCCATTACCACCTTGCCAAGTGGAGGCCAGGTGCTGGTGGTGGGAAGTCAGTATTTTTTGTCCACCTTAATGAGACAATATACTGGCAGTCTTGGAAATCTTGATTTTGTGGTAAAGGGCTTGCTTCAGCTTTGTGAAAAAGAAGCTCTTTTGGAGCTTAAAAACAAGGCTGCCTTAACAAAAAACCTGTATAAAATGAGTCAGCAGGAATTGGAAGCAAGTCGACCCAAGGTGTTGATTTTGAATCTAGTGATTTTACCCTTATTGCCCATTTTAGTAGCGTTAATATGGTGGTTTGTAAAACGGATCTTAGTAAAAAAATTCCAGGAGGGCCGCCATGACTGAAAAAAAATATCTTGGTCTTCTTACAGGAGCCTGTGGTGTGCTGGTGGTGCTCTGTATCATTGCTTCTGTGGGAAAAAAATCCTTATCTGGAAAAACCATAGATACGGTGCTTTTGAACGAAAAATACGCTTCCCAGCTGGCTTGTGTAGAAGTAATGCAGCAGGAGAAATCAATTGTTCTCTATAGGAAAGACTTGTCTGGGAAAAATCTCTGGCTTGGTACAGTACATGGTGGTTCAGGCTTTGACACTAGCTCTTCCATGGTTTTTCCTGTGGATTCTACTCTTATGGAAGAATTCCTTGCTACCATGATGCAGGTGCGAAGCCTTTCCCTTGTTTCCCAAAAACAAGACCAAGAAACCCTTGCAAGCTTTGGTCTTGCAAGCCAAGAAGGATTTTCACAGGAAGGTTATACTTTTAGCTTTCTACTTCAAGACGGAACTGTGGCTTCTCAGGTTATTTTTGGTGATACAAATTATAGTGGATATCGTATTTATCTTAAAACTCCTGAATCTCCAGTCTATCTTACTGAAGATGATTTTTATCCTTGGCTTTCCCTTTCTGCAAAAAGCTGGGCTGAAATGGACTTAGTTTCTCGGCAGCTTTTAGGAATTACTGGCACAAGGGATGTACAGGGACTTGAAATAAAGGTTTTCGATGAAGAGGGAGCACGTTTCCACAAAAACATTATGCCTACAAATGAGGATTTTTCCTCCAAGGTAAGCCGACTTTTGTCTTTACGTGGTGGCTCCTTGATTGAGCCTTCAGTGGTGCTGGGGAGAAAGCTACTGGGAGAAATTACTCTAGATACAGGCTCTGGTTCTCGCTCTGTACTGCAGGTTTATGAGGGACAGGTTTCCCAGCTTGACCAAGAGGTTTCTAGTTATTATTTGATTCCACAGATTTATTCCCGTGGCGGGGATGAAATAAGTGGACTTAGCTATGGCTTTGAAATTAGTTCCTGGACCTGGGAAGCTCTTTTGGCTTTGGCAGAGGATTAGCTTTTTAACAAAAGGGCAAACTGAATCAGGTTGTAGGCCAGGTGGGAAAAAAATCCCACCCAAGGCTTTTTTGTGTACATGACACAAAGTCGCAAGATACTGCCAGCT
>JAGCMR010000163.1 GCA_017646305.1 Spirochaetaceae bacterium | reverse complement strand
GTACATTTTTTATTGAAACAAGTATTTCCATTTCACCCTTTACCTCTATAGACAATAATTTATTATCTATGTTTCAAATCAATTACGACAGTAACTTTACCTTTACAACAAGTTTCTTTACCTTTTCCTTACTTATAGCCAGTCGAAACAATATCGAATATGGAACCGTCCAACAAGACGCAAGTACAATTTCCAGTTCCAAAATTGGATTCCGATTCAAATTCTTCCTCTAATACTGATTTTTAATTATATTAAATTTTTTAAGTATTTATTAAAATTATCATTCCAACTCATTGCATTTACTCCAGTGATTCTATACAATGGATTCATGAGCATTCAGTCAATTTCTTCAAAGGCAGAAGATATTAGAGATGTACTCCGGTACATAAAAAAATTCAAGGCTGCATCTGTAGTTATTTATATTGACGATAGACTTATCGATCAACCCTTGTTCACTAGCCATATTCGAGATATTGCCATGATTCATGAAGCAGGAATCCAAGTGATAATTGTTCCTGGAGCCCGCAAGCGAATTGATGAGGTTCTTGAAGCAAACTCAATCCACTGGAAGATGAAAAACGGTGTTCGACTTGCAAAGGATGAAGCCCTGCCTTTAATAAAAATGGCAGCCTTTGATGTGGCAAATCGAATTATGACCAGTCTTGCAGGAGAAGGAAAAACAGCCGTTATTGGCAACTGGGTTCGAGCAAGAAGCATGGGAATCCTTGATGGAATAGATTTTTCTGCAGCAGGAGATATTGATAAAATACAAATCGATGCAGTAAAAACTATTTTGGAAGATAGATTTATTCCTATTTTTCCCTGTATTGGATGGAGTCTGGCAGGGAAACCCTATAATATATCTTCTGTAGAATTGGCAGCAGAAATTGCACAGCGACTCCAAGCAGACAAGCTTTTCTTCCTAATTCCTAACGGAAATATAAGCGAGGAAGATTTTTTCATTCCTCAACATATTTCTCGTTCACCAGAAAATAAAATTCCAGCTTTGAATATTACAGAAGCCCAAGAATTACTAGAAAGAAACACTTCTCACCAAGAAAATAGTTCTTCCCAGAATGAAGCTTCATCAAAAAAAGAAAAGCTTCTTCAATTAATTCGTCTTGGAATACGAGCCTGTACCAATGGAGTTTCTCGTGTACATATTCTCGATGGACTTATTGATGGAACTATTCCCTGTGAAATTTTCTCCAACCTAGGATGTGGAACCATGATTTATGAAAGCGATTATGGTCAAATCCGAGAAATGACTACAGAAGATATTCCTTCCATACTGAATCTTATTCGTCCCTTTGTAGAAGAAGGAATTCTTCTTCCACGAACGGAACAAAGTCTTGCAGCTACTTTTAACGATTATATCGTATATGAACTTGACGACGGAATAAAAGGATGTGCTGCACTTCATTTCTACAACGATTTTCAAGCAGAAATTGCTGCTGTGGCGGTAGATCCAGTTTGCTCACATCTTGGAATTGGGCCAAAAATGATGGAATATCTTTTAAACAAAGCTCAATCCCAGCAAGCAAAAAGTGTATTTATTCTTACCACAAAAACTGCCGACTGGTTTGAAATGCAAGGTTTTCTTCCAGATGATATTTCTACCCTTCCAGCAAAACGAAAAGAAAAATGGTCTCCTTCCCGTGGATCAAAGCTTTTTCGTAAGGTTCTGAACTAATATTTCATAAAATTATCTGAATGTTTCACGTGAAACAGTTTTTATGGGATTTTACCTATAGAATTGTTTCACGTGAAACTTTTTTTTTATTTTAAAAGAAAAGTTAATTATTTTATAAACCTGAATGTTTCACGTGAAACAAAAAAATGGGGCAAGTTCCAATGACACCTATGGAACCTGCCCCAGCCTGATGTAAAAGAATGAAGTCTATCCCCTCATAGACAGCACTCTTGCTTAACCTTCGTTATCGTCACTGGCCACTCTATCTAAGCCAATAACAATATCTGGTGGATCGATATTAAATACCTTTACACCAGAAGCAGCTCTTCCCTGTTTAGCAACAGAATTTGCTGTAACACGGAGAGACTTTCCTTGACTAGTGATACAAACAATTTCATCCGTATCTGCCACATTAATAGCACCAATAATTTCACCAGTCTTTTCTGAAATACCATAAACTCGCTGACCACCAGTAGCTCGTCCATGAATAGAGAATTCCTCAAAGGCAACACGCTTTCCAGAACCCTTTTCTGTCAAAAGCATCATGTTTTCATTTTCTACTACACGGAGAGCAGCAGCAAGTTCATCACCTTGAGACAGCTTCAAGCCAGTTACACCACGACCAGCACGACCCATGGGTCGTACAGAAGTTTCATTCATTCGCAAAGCCTGACCCTGACGAGAAATCAAAACAAGCTCATCATTACCAGTAGAAAGTAAGGC